>JAZTXD010000175.1:0-5936 GCA_045636265.1 Candidatus Flemingiibacterium sp. | reverse complement strand
ATGTCCCGCGGCAAGCCCTGCCGTGAGCAGCTTGATATAACGGACGAAATGCTTACAACGATCAACACCAGCGCTCTTGCGTACACAGAAAGCGGTGTTGATGCGCGCAACTACGGCGGCATTGACGGAATCCCGGAAGCGTAGAAGCTCTTTTCCGACCTTCTCGGCATCCCAGCAAAAAATATAATCGTTGCCGGAAACTCCAGCCTTAACCTCATGTATGATTCGCTGTGCCGCGCCATGCTTTACGGTCTTGTAGGCGGAGAGGGTCCCTGGTGCCGCCAGGGCAAGCTCAAGTTCCTCTGCCCCTGCCCCGGTTATGACCGTCACTTCGGCGTTACCGAGTCGCTCGGATTTGAGCTCATCCCCGTTGCAATGACTGCAACCGGTCCCGACATGGACGAGGTTGAGCGCCTTATCAAGGACGAAAGCGTTAAGGGTATCTGGTGTGTTCCGAAATATTCCAACCCCGAGGGCACAACCTACAGCGACGAAACAGTTCGCCGCCTCGCTTCCATGAAGCCTGCCGCAAAGGACTTCCGCATCATGTGGGACAACGCGTATGTAATCCACGATCTCTACAATGAGAGCGACAAGCTTCTCGACATATTCGAGGAAGCAAAGAAATACGGCAATGAGGATATGATCTACTATTTCGCCTCCACCTCCAAGGTAAGCTTCCCCGGTGCAGGAGTTGCAATAATCGCGGCAAGTGACGCAAACATCGCGCAGATCAAATCCATAATGACCGTCCAGACGATCGGTCACGACAAAATAAACATGCTCCGCCATGTTAAATTCTTTAAGAACGCTGACGGCGTACTCGCACACATGAAAAAGCATGCGGACATCATCCGCCCGAAGTTTGAGATAGTTCTCGAAGCGTTCAAAAATGAGCTTGACGGAGTTGCAACATGGTCCACACCTCGCGGCGGTTACTTCATAAGCCTTGACGTTGTTGAGGGCACCGCAAAGCGTGTTTACACACTCTGCAAGGAAGCAGGACTCGTTCTCACCAATGTCGGAGCAACATTCCCCTACGGTATCGACCCCAAGGACCGCAACCTGCGTATTGCACCTACCTTCCCTTCAAACCAGGATTTAAAGAAGGCCTGCGATGTACTTTGCCTTTGCGTAAAGCTTGCGGCTGTTGAAAAAGCGCTCGCGTAAATAAAAAATATCTCCTCCCAAATCGGGAGGAGATTCTTTTTTACTGCGCTGGGTCAACGTAGGAAACGGTGACGGTGTTAAGATAGTTATATGCTCTGGGCATTTCATCCTTGCCGTCGATGCTGAGGCGTTCTTCCTCAAGCTCGGGGAGCGAGGGAATCTCACCGTTAAGATACTGCGCGAGTCGATAGCCGGTGGTGGCTATTCTTGTAACGAGTGCACCGTAGCGAAGGTCCTCAACCTCCCACCCGAGAGGCTTGTAAATCTCATACCAAAGCTCTCTGTGACGTGCATGGAGCTTGTTTATTCTGTCCTTGAGCTCGGGGATCAGGTTGTCCACTATATCCTGAAGCTTTTCCTTGTCACCGGCATGGTATGCCTTGTGAATGTGGAAACCGAGTGCCGCTTTAAGCTCCATTACGCGAGCACACATAGCGCGTGTACCGAGATACTTTCCGTACTCGCCGTTTCTCTTCTCTGCCGCTTCAAGCGCCTGTGCTACCTTTGCAAAGTGAGGAGTGTAAACATCCTCATGAATATAGTAGTCGAAGCGTCCGAAAAGCGGATCCTGCCACAGAAGTGAGCGTGAGAAGTTTGTGTAATCGGGGCCGTCACCAATGCGCTGTCCGTACAGATGATCGAGGTAGGAAAGCTGCTTGAAATCGTCAACCTCACATCCGGTGCACGCCTTGAATCTGTCGGCAAACTCTTCCTCGGTCGGCTCCTCACCGAATGCATGCTCGGCAATAAGCTGCCAGCCAAGCAAAAGGTCGCTCCAGAAGTTCTCCGAGCCGGTATCGTTGCCCCAAGAGGCAACATAAACTTCCTCAACCTTATACCTTTTGCATGCACGCATTGCCGGGACAATAGTCGCAAAGGTCTTATCGTAGTCTACACCAAATCCGAGCCAGTTCCAGATTCCGGGCGAGGAACATCTTGGGATTACCAAACTCGCGGTAACGCTCGATAAGCTTTTCACATACCTCTTGTTCGAGGTGGCTGTAGTCCCAAAGGACATAGCTGACAGGAATTTTCGCCGCTTCTTTTATATGCTCGGGCATAGGAGTGTCGGTGCTGTATATTTTCTCGAAAACCGACTTTTTGTCTTTATTAGCCTCCATCATGAACATATCGGCACCGGTATAGAACTCCAGTCCTCTGTCCTGACACATCCCCAGAATACGTCTTAAATGATCGCCGACAAGATCGAACGCGGGACGGTATACACCCGATTCGGCGAGGCTTTTTCCGCGACCGAGACCAAACGCCTCATCCGAAGCAATATCGATTTTGTTTGAACGAAACGGTCTTGTAACGGTATCAATACAGCGTCCTATAAAATCATACGTCTTCTCATTACCAACGAGAAGAATACTTTCGTCTTCTTTTATATCGTCATACGGATACCATTTGAGAATGGTTGAAAGACGACCAAGTCCCTCGATCATCGGAAACGCCTCGATTCCGAAGCTGTACGCAATATCATCTATTGTACGCAGCTCGTCCTCGCTGTAACGGCTTCGCATGTATCCGATATACGGATCGCTCGGGGCTGCAAAAGTGTCTTCCATGTATATTATAAACGAGTTTATGCCCATAAGTGCCATACGGCAGAACATTTCCTTCCACTGCGACAGCTTGGGAACGGAATTGGTCTGGCTTACATCCATCTGCACTCCGCAAACATCAAAATTAGCCTTTTCTGATACTTCCTTATGCTGATTTAAAAAGCCGAGCGCACGGAAGAACATACTCTTTTCACCGTATTCAATAGTCCAACCGTCCCCCTCTTTTTTGAGCGAAAACCGCTTTTCGTCGATAGGTGTTACGGCAACCTGCACACCGCCCTCACCAAGCTCCCATCCGAGAAGCTCCGCCGCAATTTCAAGGCCTTCTTTGAGTTCTGATAAATCACCGATAAAATTAAATTTCATAAAAGTATTCCTTTCACAAATATTTCTAAAATAATTCTATCAGCGGAGCAAGTCTTTGTCAATATAAATAACTTAATGACAAAACGGGCACTGCGATAAATTTTTGCTCATAAAAAACAAAACCACCGGCAAAATGAAGCCGGTGGTCATGATTTATTTTCTTACTCTACGGTGATCCCAGAAATACTGAAGCAGTATTCCGCCGATGATGAACACGAGCGCGATAAGCGCGCGTGGTGCTATCCGCTCGCCGAGCATAAAGTATGCAACGATGAGCGAAAGGAATGGTGTGAGATACGCCAAATTCGCGACCTTCGCGCTGTCGTCGGCCTTTTTAAGACCGAGTGCCCACAAAAGATATGCAGTCGCATTTACAGCAATGCCGAGCCAAACCATTCCGATCCACTGAACTCCCGAGATCGGCACCCATGTTTCGGTGCAAAGTCCCGTAATACCCGCACATATACCCGTTGTCAGCCAGATTACCATCATCGTGATATTCTGACTTAAGTCCGCCTTTTTGTTGAGTACGGAGAAAAGTCCGTAGCAGACCGCGTTGATAATAGTTGCGATAATACCGAGCACTATATTGCCCTCGGATTCACCGCCCGTACCGAGCGATAGGATCACGATACCGAGAAACGAGCAGACGATCGCGACGACCTTCATCGCCGTAACACGCTCGCGCAGTATTATGCAGGAGAAAATAAGTATCATGATCGGCCAGAGATAGTTAAGTATGCACGCTTCCTGCGAGGTCATCTGCGAGATGCCGTAATAATAAAGCGAGTTTGACATAAACATACCGAGAAATCCGAGCCCACTCATTTTCAGAAAATCCTTCGCACGGTAATCGCGAAGGGTTTTGATCGAGCCGTTTGCCGTGTTGTAAACAAGCAGGAACAAAAATCCGATAATACTGCAAATAGAGAGCATTTGCATATTTGGAATGCCATTAAGCATCATTTTTGCAGTCGGCGCGAGGGTTGACCAAATAAGCACAGCGCCGAGCGAATAGATAAGATTTTTCTTCATTTGTCTTGATTTTGACCTTGCGCCTTAAAAGTTACGAATAGCATGTAACGATAAATCCGTCAACATTATTTCCCGAGATTTCGTAATTGGCATATTTCGGAACCGGAACCTTTGTAACTCCGGACGGATCCGCAGGAACAAAGTATATTTCCCACGAAGCCCCCTCGTCATCGGTGATCTGCAAATGCTTGTCACCGAATTTGAACGTGCGAAGCAGGTCGATATACTCCTCATAACAAAGATTGTTCTTCACAGCGTAGTAAGCATGCGGCTTTCCGACATAGCGGTAATGCCAGTTTTCGTATGCAATCTTGGTAATTTCTGTTTTATCTTCAGTATAGCGTTGGATAAAGCCGTACTTATATCCGTTCGCAACGAGCCACTCGGGATACTCCGGCTTGTCATCAAACTTGAATGCCTCACCTTTATCGGTATATATGGTGAAATCCACCGCAAGTCCTGTGTGATGCTCACTGTGACCGGGCATCGCCACAAAAAGCTGTGCATATTCCTCGCCGTACTTATCGTAGTATGAGGCATATATGCTCTCCTGCTCTTCGTAAGTTCTGTATGAGGAATTAACAAGGATAAAGTTGTTTCCGAGATCAGCTTCCATTGCCGCCAGCATCTTGTTGCACCAGCTCATAGCGTATGAATCAAAAGCAACAAGCGTGTCGCGAACCTTATAGGAAAGATTTTTGTTGCCGTAGAACGGCTTTATGTCGAAATCACCTTCAAATGTGTATTCATTCTGGTAATTTACAAGTATCTGATATCCTTTGTGCATATCAGTCTCGGTCTTTTCAACATATTCATACGTTGCCGCAAGCTCCGTTTCGGGAGCGTCAGTTGTGTCAGTTGGCAGTGCTTCGGTTGTATCTCCCGGATTCATTGCATTTGCGCTGTCATCTGTATACAGCGAATCGGATGTGGAATCCTCCCCATCTCCAAAGCTGTTGGAAGCGCATCTTGAACAGAATATTATTACCGTTACAAGCAGCAGCACCAAAACTATCGCAGAAAGCACAGTAAGTATAGCCGCGCGACGTGCCTGGCGGCGTGATCTGTGACGCACCGGCGGATACGGTCTGCCCTGTGTGGCACTCTGGCGGTAGGGATACTGCGCATTCGGCTGTTGTGGATGTCTATGTTGCTGTCCGTTATTCTGGCGGTTATTGTTGTTGTTCATACCGTTCCCCCAATACACAAAATTACGAAAATGGGGAACACCAAACGGTGCTCCCCCTGATTTTTGGATTAAAGTGCGTCTTTGCGGGAGAGATTAAGTCTGCCCTTTTCGTCGGTTCCGAGGAACTTAACGCGCATGGTGTCGCCAACCTCGCAAACATCCTCAACCTTTTCAACGCGGCGGTTTTCAAGCTTGGAGATGTGAACAAGACCTTCCTTGTTAGGAGCGATCTCAACGAAAGCACCGATCGGGATGATTCTTGTTACCTTGCCCTCGTAGATCTCACCGGGAACCGGCTCGAATACGATGCCCTCGATAATAGCCTTTGCAGCAAGAGCCGCATCGCCGTTTACAGCGGAAATGAAAATGTCACCGGTATCCTCGATGTCGATCTTTGCGCCGGTGTCAGCGGTGATCTTCTGGATAACCTTTCCGCCGGAGCCGATAACTTCACGAATCTTATCGGGGTTGATCTTCATGCTGATCATCTTGGGAGCATACTTGGAAACCTCTGCACGAGGAGCTTCAATAGCCTTGAGAATAACCTCGTCGATGATATAATCGCGTCCCTTGTGGGTTACAGCGAATGCTTCAGCGATGATCTCGGG
>JAZTXD010000174.1:0-1262 GCA_045636265.1 Candidatus Flemingiibacterium sp. | reverse complement strand
GATCTCTACGATCTGTGAGACAAGGGGCATTGATGCTGACGCGCGAATCCAATCAAAGCCGCTATCGTTTCGTCCTTCATACCTGTGATAAACAGCCTCACCTGTTTCAACGTCGGTACAAACCACAAAGAATTCCATCGGACTTTGCTCGTAGGCATCAAAATCAAACACGTCGTATTTGAGCGGAACCTCATGATAGCAAAACTCTGTGCTATAGACGTTCCCTGTTTTCAAAAGCACACGCCATCCGCAATAACGCTTGTCACGGACAAATCTCGTGTTATAGCGTATGACCCGACCGATCTGCCCTGATTTATAATTTACCCCAAAGGCGGCACCTGCGGATACGCCGACAGCACCGTCGAATTCGATCCCGTTCTCCATCAGTACGTCAATGACGCCTGCGGTAAACATTCCGCGCATTGCGCCGCCTTCCAATATCAAGCCTTTTTTCATAATTACCTCGGTTTTCTGATTTTGATGACAGTATGACACCATATTGGAGAATTTTTTCAAGAGCTGCTATTGTCCCCTTGTAATAAAGCAATCAATCACCTCAGGAAAACGTGCAAGAGCTTCTCATAAAGCTTGCTCTTGAAGGGCTGATAGCGCATCGGCAGATCGAGCCAAGTCTTTTTTTCCACGATGGATTTATTATGCGAGAAGGCATCAAAGCCGTCCTTGCCGTGATAGGATCCCATACCGCTCTCGCCCACGCCGCCAAAGCCCATAGCGCTCGTGGCAAGGTGAATCACCACGTCGTTGATACAACCGCCGCCGTAGGACAGCTCGGTGGTGACACGCTTCATATGCTTCTTGTTGTCGGTAAAGAGATAGAGCGCGAGGGGCTTATCCTTGGTTTTCAGCTCGTCAACCACCGCATCGAAATCGTCAAAAGTGAGGATCGGCATAATGGGGCCGAAGATTTCCTCTCCCATAACTGCATCTTCATAGGTTACGTTATCCATCACAGTAGGAGCAATTTGGCAAGTATCGGGATTTGTGTTGCCACCGATGACCACTTTTTTCTCATCAATCAGGCCGCAAAGACGGGCAAAATGCTTTTCGTTGATGATCTTGCCGTAATCCTTGTTTTCCTGCGGCGCTTCCCCGAACTGCTTCCGGATCTCGGCCGTAACCGCTTTGACAAAGGCATCCTTAACCGCCCTCTCGCAGAGGATATAGTCGGGAGCCACGCAGGTTTGACCGCAGTTGAGGTATTTGCCCCAGACAATTCGTTTGGCGGCAAGGGCAATGTTGGC
>JAZTXD010000173.1:0-1435 GCA_045636265.1 Candidatus Flemingiibacterium sp. | reverse complement strand
GAAAAGGAAAGCCCCTCGGCATTCTTCATCAGGCAAGCGTGGGAGCGGTTACAACTGAATCCGACACTATCGATTTTGATGACGTCATCAATCTTATTCACTCGGTAAAGGAACCTTACCGCAAAAATGCCGTTCTTATCCTCTCTCACGATGCCCTCAGCAAATTGAGACTTCAGCGTCTTTATCACGGTCGCCGCGCCTTCGACGACTCGTTAAAGGATGATGAGAACGACACACTTTTGGGGTATAAGTACTATGTCAGCGACCATCTCGATCGTGTTGAAGGTGGTGGTAAGCCCATCCTCTTCGGTGACTTCTCCTACTATTGGATCGGCGAGCGTGGCAAGCGTAGCGTGAAGCGTCTTGTGGAGCGTTATGCCGACCACGGTCAGGTAGCCTACATCACCTCCGAGCGTGTGGACGCAAAGCTTGTTCTGCCCGAAGCCGTCAAGTCCCTTGAGGTAAAGGCGTAAACACCATTACGGGAGAGTAGCCCCCGTGGTTACTCTCCCACCACATAGAAAGGAGACATTTTATATGAAACCGCAAGACAAAATTGCAATCGATAACCTTCGTATGGAAGGAAAGTCCGCCGGGGACATCGCCCTCATCCTTCATCTCTCAGCCAACACCGTGCGCTCTCATATCCGCCGTCATCCCGACCTCCCCGGCACTCGTCGTTGTATGACTTGCGGTGCATTCGTGGCACAACCCACGGGGAGACGTGAAAAGAAGTTCTGCTCGGATAAGTGCCGTATGGCTTGGTGGAACTCCCACCCCGAGGCAATCAACAAAAAAGCATATTACACCCTCGTTTGTGAGGAATGCGGAAAGGAGTTTGTGAGCTATGGAAACAACCGTCGTAAATACTGCTGTCGCTCGTGTTACCTTATCGCCCGTCGAGCGAGATCCGTATGACCCTGCACAACTCATCCTCTATCACACCTCCGTTTCTCTCGTCGAAAGGCTTGTAAAAAGAGGCATTCTAACCGCCTCCGATTACAAGAAAGCTATTGACGTATTGAACAAAAAGTACGGCATATCTTCGGATAGTATTTTCGCAGAAATCGCATGACTTTCAGGGCGTGTAGAGTGATATATATAGTACCCTATAAATGATACAAGAAGGCTTTATGACAAGAAAAATCGAGCAAGTGCGTTTTGCCGAAAGCGCACCCAAGAAAAAGCGAGTGGCAGCCTACGCCAGAGTATCAAGCGGTAAGGACGCAATGCTACACTCGCTTTCGGCGCAGGTCAGCTATTACAGCGACTACATCCAAAACAACGGCTGGGAGTATGCAGGCGTATATGCCGATGAAGCCATTACCGGAACCAAGGACAAGCGTGACGGCTTTCAAAAGCTCCTCGCCGAATGCCGAAACGGCAACGTGGATATGGTCATCACCAAATCGATCAGCCGCTTCGCAAGAAACAC
>JAZTXD010000172.1:0-1100 GCA_045636265.1 Candidatus Flemingiibacterium sp. | reverse complement strand
GTAGAAAATGCGATGATACATCTTGTCGATGAGCCTGAACTCGTTATTAAAGAAATATCTCGTATATTAAAGCCGAGAGGAAAGCTTATCAGATTCGGCTCCCCGGGAATGCCTATTACAAAGGAAGAATCAGAACAAAACAAACATTGTAATGCCGTTCTATCCGATATCAGCGACTATTATTACAACTATCTTGAAAGCCACAATTATCAAAGCACGGCGTTTAATGTTGATTACAGAACGGTACTTTTACAATATTTTGAATCACCATACAATGAAATTGCCGAAGGATTTGAAGAAGTATTCACCGATAAAATGAAGTTCAGATTACACAGAATGAAAACGGGAGCTCACTCCGATTTACAAAGAACGCCCAAGGAATTGATAGATACTGCTTGGAAAAGCACAGACGAATATGCACGCGAAAAGTACGGTAACGATTATGCGGACATAAAATGTTATTCGAGATACGGCGCAGCTTTAGATATATATACTGTTAAAAAATAAATTCAGCCTCGGCAAGGAAACTCCCTGCCGAGGCTTCTTTATATGACTTATCTTGCTTATAACAACAGCGAACAGTTTTTTACTTAAACTCCGGCGCTTTAGTCTCGCCCGTTGCAAAAGCGTTCGATCCGGGATCGGACATGGAAAAATACATTTTCGCTGCCTTGGTCGTGCCGAAGTCGCGATTGGAACCGGTCTGCTGCACTTTATTGAAGGCATCACGGAACATCTGATTATGCGCTTCCTCGCGGTTAAGGAGAAAATCAATGGTCTCGCGTACCTTTTTATCCTCGATCTGACGGTAGAGATACTCGTAAACGACCTTCGCTCTCTGCTCGGACGCGATATTGGAGAGCAGATCGGCGCACAGGTCACCCGTGACGGTGACGTAATCGCCCGTCCAAGAATATCCCGAGGAATTGATAAGTCCGGGATTCAGTCCGAGCAGAACGTGCGTTTGCACCTCGCCCGCTTGCACCTTGGTCGCGTCCACATCGTGACCGTTGAGCAGATTGATGGTCTGCGCCACCATTTCCATGTGTCCAAGCTCCTCCGCTGCTATGTCAAGAAACAAGTCCTTGATCGCGGGATCC
>JAZTXD010000171.1:0-1535 GCA_045636265.1 Candidatus Flemingiibacterium sp. | reverse complement strand
ATAATCCGAACATTCTCTTACTTGGAGAAGCGTTCGGATTATTTGTTTTATTTGAGTATCCCAACTTTAATAGTAAGAAATGAAAATAGCCACCGATAAGAAAAATTGTCGGTGGCTTTTCTAATGCACGATAGAGTATTTGGTAACAGTAATTATTTTCACTTAAACGCCGGAGCGTGGGTCTCGCCCGTTGCAAAAGCGTTGGGTCCGGGATCGGACATAGAAAAATACATTTTTGCTGCCTTGGTCGTGCCGAAGTCGCGGTTAGAGCCGGTCTGTTGTACCTTATTGAAGGCATCGCGGAACATCTGATTGTGGGCTTCTTCACGGTTGAGGAGAAAATCAATGGTCTCTCTGACCTTTTTGTCCTCAATCTGGCGGTAGAGATACTCATAAACCACCTTGGCTCTCTGCTCGGACGCGATATTGGAGAGCAGGTCTGCGCACAGGTCGCCCGTGACGGTGACGTAATCTCCCGTCCATGAATATCCCGAAGAATTAATAAGCCCGGGATTCAGTCCGAGCAGAACGTGCGTCTGCACCTCTCCTGCCTGCACCTTGGTGGCATCCACGTCATGACCGTTAAGAAGATTGATAGTCTGTGCCACCATCTCCATATGACCAAGCTCCTCTGCGGCGATATCAAGAAAGAGATCCTTGATTTCGGGATCCTTGATCCTGAAGCTCTGCGACATATACTGCATTGCCGCCTTGAGCTCACCGTTACCGCCGCCAAGCTGTTCCTGAAGCAGTACGGCGTACTGCGAGTTCGGTCTTTCGACCTCTACGGGATGGAATAATTGTTTTTCATGTTTGAACATAGCAAATTTAACCTCCGTTTATGGATTTAATACTATTATTTCCCATTATGCGAAGGCGTATACTGCTATATTCTTTTATCATCCGTCGCGGGATTGTCGATCAGCTCGCCGTCTTCAGTGAAACGTGAGCCGTGGCAGGGGCAGTCCCAGGTGTGTTCGGCTTTGTTGTATTTGAGGGCGCAACCGAGGTGTGGACATCGGGGCGCGGTGGGTGTAAGAAGTCCGATTGCAGACTCAAAAGCATTTACCGCAAGCTGTGGATGAAGAACCGTGCGTGAGGGGTCGAAAACGTCAGCATAAGGGTTGGGCTTTCCTTGAACGAGATCGCAGAGAATATCTGCGGCGACCATGGCGTTGGTCATGCCCCATTTGTTAAATCCCGTTGCAACGAAGACGTCGGGCGTGGGTTTTGAATATTGACCGATATAAGGGATATCATCAAGCGTCATACAATCCTGCGTCGCCCACTTGCCGACGATCTCGGCATTTTTGTAATACTTACGGGCAAAATCTTCAAGCTCCTGCCAACAACCGCCTTGCTTGCCAGTTCGGTGTCCGCCACCGCCGAGGAGCAGAAGATCGCCGTAACTTCGGAAGGACAGTCCCGTGTCCGATTCATCCACATACATTCCTTCTACTTTTTTGGCGTTTTTGAGTGCAAGAACGTAGGAACGATGCTGATAGAGTTTGAGATAGTACAAGCCATGTTTATTG
>JAZTXD010000170.1:0-95799 GCA_045636265.1 Candidatus Flemingiibacterium sp. | reverse complement strand
ATTCCACCAACCGATAGAGTGGAGCGGTATTTATAGGTATCGCTTTACCGGCGCGAATCTTTTTTGAGCGCGAGTCGGGCGTCAAGGGAAAAGTGAGGGTTTCAAAAGGGGGAGGAAAACCGCAGGTTGTCCTCCTCCTTTTGCGTATCCTATACGCGCACGGCGATGTGCTGCACGTAATCGGCGCTCATGAGAGCGCCGTGGGATGCGTAATTGCAAGGAGGATAGACAACCAGCTGCGCAGGGTTTCTACCCTCCTCGCGCTCCACCCGCTTTCCTTGCTTTGCGCCGGAGGCGCTCCACGGCGCTCAAGAAAGATTCGCGCTGGGTAGTGCGAACATGCCGCCCACATTATAGGCACCGCTCTATTTCACCAAACGATAGAGTGGAGCGGTTTACTTACGATAACCGCTTTACCGGCGCGAATCTTTTTTGAGCGCGAGTCGGGCGTCAAGGGAAAAGTGAGGGTTTGAAAAGGGAGAGGAAAACCGCAGGTTGTCCTTTCCCTTTTGCGTTCTCCTTACGCGCATGGCGATGCGCTGCATGTGATCGGCGCTCATGAGAGCGCCGGTTGAGAGAAGCACTTATGCAATATGCACGACATTCGACAATTTCCGACTTTTTATTTTGTAATTGCCAAATTTATCCAAAACACTTGCAATTTCTGTAAATAAATGGTATAATATGGAAGCAATGACAAATACCGCCGAAAGAGGCGAAATAATGAAATATAAAGGAGAACATCATGATTACAGAAAAACAAAGCCGAATTTTAGTGTGCGGCGCCGCCGCAGAGACACGCCACGAAATCACCGCCTTGCTCGAGCGTATGGGATTTTGCCACATCGACGAAGCACGCAATGCCACAGAAGCGGTCACCGCACTTGCATCAAACGGATATGCGCTCGCGGTGTGCGATACGTCTATCGGAACTGTGGAATCCATGCAGATAGCGTACAACGAGAGCAAGCGTGCAGACGCGGCATGCGCGCTTTTGTTCATCGGACAGGCGGAATATTCGGACGTGCTTCGTGAGGTGTGCCGCATGACCGGAAGCTCGTGCATCTTTCGTCCGTACACGGTCACCGAATTCTGCGACTGCGTGTTAAGTGTCCTTTCGGGAAGAAAAAGTGCCGAGCGTGCGAGCGCGCTGACAGTTCCCGATACTGATGATGCATCCGATACATCAAGTGAAACGCAGATCACCGAAATTCTTCATATGCTCGGAATTCCTGCCCACATAAAAGGCTTTACTTATCTGCGCTGTGCCATTGGCATGACGCTCGACGACCCCGATATGATAAACTACGTTACAAAATCCCTCTACCCGGGAGTGGCAAAGGCGTACAGCACCACGACCTCGCGCGTTGAGCGTGCCATACGCCACGCGATAGAGGTGGCATGGGACAGAGGCGACGTGGAGGTGCTTAACCGCTATTTCGGCTACACGATAAGCCGTCAACGCGGCAAGCCCACCAACTCCGAGTTCATCGCGATGATATCGGACAAGTTAAGACTCGGTGTCGGAGTGTGATATAGACACGAAAAAGCACTTATGCGAACGAAACAACCGTTTGGCATAAGTGCTTTTGCATGTAAAATTAACGTCTATTCTTTTGTTTTAGCTAAAGCATTTTTCTTTTCTTCTTCAAGCATTGCAATAACAGTAGCCATACCCATAGGCAGTGACGGAGAAAGGGCGTTTGGAAATCCGATGATAAAATTGATGAGCATAATCACCACACCGATAATGGCTACCGCCAAGATAAGCCGTACAATAACCTTTACATATTGCGGATAAGCGACCTTTCTCATGATTTTAAACATCAGTTTGATAAAACCGTATATAATGAGCGGTCCGACTACGGAAAGAACAAGGACAACTGTTTTATTCTCTCTGCTGTCAAAGAATAAAGCTAAAGCAAATGTAACAGCCCAAACAACTGCGAAAATTATCAAAATAATATTTTTGCTTCGTGCCAATTTACCGAACATACCGCCGCTCCTCATTTTTATCCCAAAATCTCCGCGATAGCCGCAGGAATAGCGTTTACTGTGTCGCTTGCGATCATCGCCGCATCGGGGATGCTGCGTGCCGCAATTTCTCCGGCGAGTCCGGCAACATACGCGCCTGCCGCAGCCGCGAGCAGAAGCTCGTCGTCATCCACGTATCCGCAGATGCCTGCGAGAATACCGCTAAGTACATCGCCGCTTCCGGCTGTAGCCATGCCCGCGCTTCCGCGGTCAACAAGATATGTGGTCTTGCCGTCGGTAACGATAGTGGTCGCACCCTTGAGAACGAGGATAGCGCCGGTACTCTGTGCGTATCTCTTTGCACACGCGATGAGGTCGCCCCTGAACTCCTCAAACTTTTCACCGCTAAGACGCTCAAATTCCTTGGGATGAGGAGTGAGTATAAGATTGCAGGAAGAATTCTTGAAACGGTTTCTGTCCATGCTCGAAAGTACGTTAAGTCCGTCAGCGTCTACAATAAGATTGCCGCTGTACTCGCAAAGCAAATACTGCAGAAGATTTTTAACCTCGCCCGAGCGGCCCATGCCCATACCGATAGCCGCAGAAGAAGTGCGCGAGAGGAGATTTGCGGTTGTGCTGTGCTTGAAGCAGTATGCACCGTTTTCCGCATCAAGCGGGAACAGCGTGGACTCAAGCATATACGGAAGCACCGCGTCTATGATATTCTCCGGAACCGCGAGTCTGGCAATTCCCGCACCGGAACGGAGTGTTGCAAGCGCAAGGTTCGCAAGCTTTGCCGCGCCGCTGTACTGCACCGAGCCGCCGATAATGGCAACGCTTCCATAGTCACCCTTGTTTGAGTTGTGCAGTCTGTTTTCAAAGAAATGACGGATGTCAGAAGCCTCAATAAGATAGAAGGGATCTTCAACGAGCTCAACACCGATGTCGCAGTTCACTTTATCCTTTATTATATCCTTTGCACTGTTGAGGAAAAGGCCGCTCTTGTAATATCCGAGCGAAACGGTGAGGTCGGAGTGTACACAAGTCTTACCGATACCGCTGTCGCCGCCGAGTCCCGAGTTGATATCCGCAGATACGACGAACGCATCCGCAGCGTTTATTCTCTCAATAGCGGTACGGAACGGGTCCTCGATCTCGCCCTTGAAGCCTGTACCGAAGATGCAGTCGAGTATTGTGTTGAAACCGTCGAGGCAGAGCGTGTCAAGTCCGTAGTTCATCTTGATGCCGAGCGAAGATATGCGCTCGTGGAAATATTTTCCCTCTTCGGTAAATCTGTCGGTGAGCAAGAATACCTCGCAGGTTATACCTGCGGTGTGCAGAAGCTCCGCAACGATGAAACCGTCACCTGCGTTGTTTCCGATTCCGCAAACAACAGCAACCGGCTCCTTCCAGTCAACAGCCTCAAATATGCCCTTGCCCGCACGTGTCATAAGCTCACGCATTGTTGTGAGCTCCTGCGCTGTGTGAGCATCGCTCTTTCTTATGTTGTCTATCGATACAACTTTAATCATAATTTTCTCCTGAAATAATAAGTATAGTGGTATATCGCACGGTACATGTGCTCATGCTTTTATTATACTATATAACCGAAAAAAATGCAATAGAACGGCGGAAAAAATTAAAAATTGTGGCGTAGTATGTAAATAAGGGCATCAATTTGTAAAAAAATTCTTTTTTTTACGATTTTCCTATTGACAAATGAGGATAATTGGTGTATAATACATGTAAAATCAGCGCAATATTATGTAAAATGAATGCAGACATTGCTATGTGATTCTACTTGAAATAATCGTGATATGGAGAACAGCTATGCAGAAGAATGACAAAGGTTTTGTACGCCTGCCCGATTCCGAGCTTCAGATAATGCAGCTCATCTGGGAACTGGAAAAGAACGGTGCGAAGGAGATTTATGCCGGAGCCATAATATCCACATACCCGGAAGTGATCGGTCATCTCGCACTTACAACAATACTTACACTTATCACGCGTCTGCAGAAAAAAGGCTATATTGCAATTGAGAAGCGCGGCCGTACCAATTATTCAAAGCCGCTTATCAGCGAAGAGGATTACAAGCGAGGCGCTGTTGAAAACTTTGCGAAAACCGTTTTCAAGAATGACGGTAAGGCGCTTGTTGAAGCGCTCTGCGCCGGTGGAATCATCACCGAGCGCGATATAGCGCAGTTAGTGAAATAATCGGGATGCGAAGCACACAGTGCTTCGCATTTTTTTGTATGCTGTTGGCACTTAAGCGGCGAGGCGCTTCTCTGCGCTCAAGAAAGAATCGCTTGGTATAAGCGCAATTGCGCTTATACATTTCCATGTTCGCCGCTCATGAGAGCGCCTGTGCTGTACAAAATTCCGCATAATATAAAGAATTTTTGCAAATCCTATTGACATTTGCCCTACAATATGTTATAATAAAGGGCCGCTTGATTTGTACGGTCTAAATTTTTGCGCCCATTTTGCGCAAAATACCGACGTCAGCGAGTTCATGGCAAAATGCCATTCAGAAAGTGAGGTGCTTTTCGTGTTTGCAGTTATCGTAACAGGCGGAAAGCAGTACAAGGTTAACGAAGGCGATGTTATCTTCATCGAGAAGCTCGATGTAGAAGCAGAGGACAAGATTACTTTTGACAAGGTTCTTGCTCTGTCGAACGGCGACAAGTTCACCGTAGGTGCTCCTTTTGTTGAGGGTGCCAGCGTTGAGGCTAAGGTCGTTAAGAACGGTAAGGGTCCCAAGATCCACATCCTTAAGTACAAGTCCAAGAAGGATTCCAAGAAGAAGATCGGTCACAGACAGCCTTACACCAAGGTTCAGATCGAGAAGATCGTTGGCTAATTCCAAATGACAAAGATAGTTTTTCATAAGTGGGATAACACGTTCTACGGTTTTTCCGAGCAGGGACACACGGGATACGGTGAAGCCGGAAGCGATCCGCTCTGCGCCGCCATTTCCGCAATGACCATGCTGATCATCAACACCATTGAGGTTGCGTATGCATCCGATGTTGATTATACGATTGACGAAGAAACCACCGATATCAAGGTAATCGCCCACGGCGCGCTTCCCGAGTACGAGGAGGACGAGCGTAAGCGTTTTGCAATATCGGGACTTATCCAGGCTTATTACTACCAGCTTAATGACCTTATTGAGGAATACTATGAATTTCTCGAGGTTGACGTGGTAGAAGAACTCATCTGACTTGTAATTCAAAGCTTTTTCTCAATTAAGATAACGGAGGTAAGTTAACAATGTTAAAGCTCAGCTTACAGTTTTTCGCTCATAAGAAGGGCGTCGGCTCCACAAAGAACGGCCGCGACAGCGAAGCAAAGCGTCTTGGCGTTAAGAAGTCCGACGGTCAGGCTGTAAAGGCAGGTAACATAATCATCCGCCAGAGAGGTACTGCTGTACATCCCGGCAACAATGTCGGCATCGGCAAGGATGACACCCTGTTTGCTCTCATTGACGGTACCGTCAAGTTCGAGCATGTTGCTGGCGGCAAGAAGGCCGTTAGCGTATACAGCGCGTAAAACACAAATAAAGAGGCTGTTCCGAGTGCACTGCACTTTGGAACAGCTTCTTTTTTGTTTCATAACAAAAAGGGTTGAGTCATAGCCCACAAAAGCCTTGACTCAACCCTTTTACTCATTCCTTCATATGAGGACGGTCATCGTCGTCCTTCTCCGACTTCTTTGCTTCTTCAGCCTCACGCTGTTTGCGTGCTTCCTCATTTTCCTTTGCCTTGGTTTCATTCTCCGCGGCACTCTTTCTCTTCTTTGCCGCAGCCATTTCCTCAAGCTCCTCGATTGTGGGATTTCCGTCCATTGCGGCGTTAAACTGATCCGCATCCATAATCTCGTTCTTCATAAGGAACTCGGCTACAAAATGAAGCTTATCAATGTTTTCGGTAAGCAGCTTCATCGCGGTGTCATACGCGGTGTTGACAAGACGCTTAATCTCGTTATCTATAAGCGTTGCGGTATCCTCGGAATAGTTGCGCGAGGAGTTGAAATCTCTGCCGAGGAACACCTCGCCGCTGTCATGCTCCGAGCCGTATACGATAGGTCCGAGTATTTCACTCATACCGTAGCGTGTAACCATATTTCTCGCCATGTTTGTGGCGCGCTGGATATCGTTTGATGCGCCGGCTGAAATATCTCCGATTACCACCTTTTCCGCAACTCGACCGCCGAGAAGCTCTGCGATCTTGTGCTCCATGTCTGATTTGGACATGAAATCTCTGTCTTCCTTGGGAAGCGGAAGCGTGTATCCAGCCGCACTTCCTGCGGGAATAATGGATATCTGATGCACTGATGAGTTGGGCAGGAGAAGCTTTGTTACAATAGCGTGACCTGCCTCGTGGTAAGCAACAATTCGCTTGTCTTCCTCGTGAACCTTTTTCGACTTCTTGTGAGGGCCGACGATAACCTTGATTGTCGCCTCCTCAAGATCATCCATACCGATAAGGCTCTTATTCTTGCGTGCCGCAAGAAGTGCCGCCTCGTTAAGAAGATTTTCAAGATCGGCACCGGTAAAGCCAACAGTGGTCTTGGCGAGAGTTTCAAGGTCAACATCCGCTT
Organism: Candidatus Flemingiibacterium sp.; assembly: GCA_045636265.1. Lineage (GTDB taxonomy): Bacteria > Bacillota > Clostridia > Oscillospirales > CAG-272 > Flemingiibacterium. Next base: position 89,223 of record JAZTXD010000170.1, on the reverse strand, counting down.
CAAAGGGTTTGCCCTTTGCGTGAACTTTAAGAATGTCCACACGGCCCTTCTGATCGGGATAGTTTACAGTTATCTGACGGTCAAAGCGTCCCGGACGAAGAAGCGCCGGGTCAAGGATATCGGGGCGGTTTGTTGCCGCCATAACGATAACGCCCTCGTTGCCGCCAAAGCCATCCATTTCAACGAGCAGCTGGTTTAATGTCTGCTCACGCTCGTCATGTCCGCCGCCGAGTCCGGCACCGCGGTGACGTCCCACGGCATCGATCTCGTCGATGAATATAATGCTTGCGGGATTCTTCTTTGCGGTGTCAAAGAGGTCGCGTACACGCGATGCGCCGACACCGACGTACATCTCAACGAAATCCGAACCGGAGATAGAGTAGAACGGCACGCCCGCTTCACCGGCAACCGCCTTCGCAAGCAGTGTTTTACCTGTACCGGGAGGGCCTACAAGCAGTACGCCGTGAGGGATATGCGCTCCAAGCTTTGAGAATTTCGCAGGATCGCGAAGGAACTCAACAACCTCCTGAAGCTCTGCTTTCTCCTCGTCCGCGCCGGCAACGTCCTTGAAGAATACCTTCTTCTTTTCGTCCGAGCCGAGCTTCGCGCGTGCCTTGCCGAAACTGCCGGGCTTTCCGCCCTTGCCGCCCGCGCTTTGGTTCACAATAAATATCCAGAAAAGGACGAATATTACGATAATAACCGCATACGGCAGAAAGCTTATCCACCACGGTATGATCTGCGGCTCAGCTATGTTATATGACTCAACGGTATTGGGGTCATCATCATGCAGCTGTTCGTCGATTATATCGCCAAACTGACGCCAGAACAGATCGAGATCGCGCAGTGTGAATGACACAACCTCTCCGTCCTGCTTTTCTATGATGAGTTTATTGTTCTTGTCAATCTCAAAAACCTTGACCTGCTGTTCATAGAAGAGCTTGTCGATGTCGCTGTACACGAGCTTATCGCTTGGCTGTCCGCCGAGAAGCGTTGCCGTTGAGAAGAATATCACAGCGATAAGCACCGCGTAGAAGATAAGAATTTTGTAGTTAGATTTCATTATTTACCTATACTCTCAAAAACGAGAGTCTCCTTTATCTGTATTATACCCGATTACTTCGTATAAACTTCAGGCTTCAGTATGCCTATGTACGGAAGCGCACGGTATTTTTCGTCGTAGTCAAGACCGTATCCGACAACAAATTCGTCGGGGATTTCGCATCCGCAGTAATCCGGTGTAAAGTCAACCTTACGTCTTGAGGGCTTGTCGAGCATGGTCACGGTTTTAACGCTTCTCGCGCCCTTTAGGCTAAGGTATTCAACGAGATATGAAAGTGTTTTGCCGCTGTCGATAATGTCCTCAACTATAAGAATATCCGTTTCGGGAAGGTCTTTTCTGTAAAGATCAAGGATTATATTCACGCTTCCGCTCGACTCGGTGCCGGCACCGTAGGATGACACCTTCATAAAATCAATCTCAACGGGGATGCTTATCTTTTTCATAAGGTCGCCCATGAAAACGACCGAGCCCTTTAATATGCAAAGAAGCAGCAAACGCTTGCCCTTATAATCCTCGCTTATTTTTGCGGCAAGCTTCGAAACTATAGCCTGGCACTCGTCCTCGGACACGAGAACACTCTTAACCTCATCAATCATAGCTTTGATTCTCCATTGTAGTAGTATATTATATCCACGCCGTCCCCATTTGGCAAAGCTCTGTCTGCCGCGGGAAATTCAGGCACCCACACAATACCCGTGTCATCGCAGAATACGGGAGTGGAGCGGCGCTTTTCGAGGCTCCAGCCTCTGTCATTGTAAAGCTTTTTAAGCTTTCGTGTCATTTCACCGAAAACATATGCATCTCCGTCACGTCTTGAGCGGACATAGAGCATATGATTTATTGTATCAGAATTTATCTTCGTTCGTGTTGATAATTTGTAAATATTTTGAAGGGATTCGTTATCTTTTTGTAAATCCGCATCCCATTTTCCGACATCTGCAAGAATAACGGCAAATTTATCAAACTTATTCACACCGGGATGAAGCTCATAGCTAAACTCCGTCTGCTCCACCGTCTGCCCGGCAAAGCGGATGTATCCGTCCTCGCACACGGCACGCATACCGCCGACAAGTGACACGCTCGCTCCGTTTTTGTCGTTATCTGCAAGCGCAAGCACAGCATCAATGTGCACCCTCTCAAGCATTCCTCCGCAGTGCTCGGCAAACATGTGCCGCACAGCTCTTGCGCCAATCGCGCGGTCTGCCGTGAGAAGCGCCTTTGCCGATATTTTGCCGTTTACCGTGTTCTCGGCTACAAAGGCAAGCGTCAGGCGCTCAAGACAGTCTGCGTCGGCACGCAGATTTTCCGTCATCTTGCGCACAGAATCGAGAAGCGCCGGATTGACACTCGCAAGGCGCGGTATTATCTCATGCCGTATATAGTTTCGCGTGTACCTTGTGTCATCGTTTGTGCTGTCAAATATATATTCTATACCGTTTTCTTTAAGATATCCGATTATGTCGCACTTTTGCGAATAAATAAGCGGACGTATCACAAGAATCCCGTCAAACTCACGGGTCGGCGGAATACCGCAAAGCCCGTCAATTCCGCTGCCGCGGGAGAGATTGAATATCACGGTTTCCGCATTATCATCGGCGTTGTGCGCCGTTGCTATACAAGAGAGCCTTTCATCCGAGCGAACTATTTTGGCAAACTCATCATAGCGGAAAGCTCGCGCCGTTTCCTCAACGCCGCGTCCGCTATCACGTGCCATTTTGGGGATATCTGCGCACACGAGCGTGAAATCAACACCAAGCCGACGGCATGTTCCCTCACAGAATTCCGCATCTCTGTCCGCCTCTTCGCCGCGTATTCCGTGATGCACGTGAAGCGCGTGGAGATATATCCCAAGCAGCTTGCATTTTTCATAAAGCAGATGCAAAAGCGCTGTGGAATCGGCGCCGCCGGAGAATCCGACGAGGATTCCGCTTTGTCCCTCGAGCATTGAATATGTGTCAAGCGCCGAGAGTAAACTTTTTTGTTTTTTCATAAATCCCCTGATTATGCGGGAGGTTCCGGCGTTCCGTCCGGAGCCATGGAGGTGAATTTCGTATACTGACCGAACCAGCCCATCGGAACTCTCTGTGTTGAGCCGTGACGGTTTTTAGCCACATGAACGTCCGCGATATTCTGCTTTTCGGGGTCGTTCTGATAGTAGTCACGCGAGAGGAACATGATAATGTCCGCGTCCTGCTCGATAGCACCCGAGTCACGAAGGTCGGAGAGCATAGGTGCGCTGTCGGCACCCTTTCTCGATTCGGGATTACGTGAAAGCTGCGCGCAGCAGATCACCGGGACTCCGAGTTCCTTGGCAAGAAGCTTTAAGTTACGCGAAATATCGCTGACTTCCTGTACACGGTTATCAATTTTTCTGTCGGACTGCATGAGCTGCAAATAGTCGATTACGACAAGTCCGAGATTTTTCTTGCGGCGAAGCTTTGCTTTCATACCCGTGGCTGTAATTCCCGTGGTATCGTCGATATATATATCGCATTCGGAAAGACTTGCCGAGGCATGTGCGAGCTTCGTCCAGTCATCGTCCGAAAGCTCACCCGAACGGATACTGTAGCTGTCAACAAGTGCCTCACTCGAGAGCATACGCGAAACAAGCTGCTCGGCTGACATTTCAAGCGAGAATATGCAAACCTCTTTCTTGGTTGCCTTTGCAACGTTTGTGGCGATGTTCAAGCAAAATGACGTTTTACCCACACCGGGACGTGCACCGACGATTATAAAGTCACTCTTTCCCATACCGACGAGCACCTTATCAAGATCGCCGAATCCCGTAGCCACGCCCAGGGTTTCAGCACGGTTGGTCTGCAAAAGATGCAGATGCTCATACGTCTGAACCAGCACCTCTCTTATATGAGTGAAGCCCTTCTGGTCGTTTCCTTCGGCGATGGAAAATATCTTCTGCTCGGCATTTCCGATGATATGTGCAACCTCATCCTTGCCGCTGTACGCAGATTCGGTTATCTCGTCTGCTGCCGCTATAAGAGCGCGAAGCAGGCTCTTGTCTTTAACAATACGCGCATAGTCCGACACGTTTGCCGCGGACGGAACCACCTCTGCGATAAGCTTTATATACGAGCGGCTGTTTTGCTCGTCGTATACACCGCGGTGAACAAGGGTATCAATAAGCGTTACGATATCAATGTCGCGGTTTTTGAGATAGAGGTCCTGCATCGCGAGATATATCTGCGTATGCTCGTCGAGGTAGAAATCCTCGCTCTTTAAAATACCGACGACAGTGTTGAAGCACTCGGGATCAATAAGTATCGATCCAAGCACCGACTGCTCCGCATCAAGCGCAAACGGAAGCTTCCTTCCAAATTCGTTATCGGCCATAATTATTTCTCTTCGCTGATAACAACGTTGATCTTGCCCATTACATCAGCATGGAGCTTTACGTCAACGGTGTGTGTACCGAATGTTTTGAGTGCTTCACTAAGCTGGATCTTGCGCTTGTCAACGGTGATATCAGCCTGGGACACAAGTGCCTCTGCGATATCCTTGGAAGTAACGGAGCCGTAAAGTCTTCCGTCAACGCCCGCCTTGCTCTTGAATTTAACCATAACGGTTTCAAGCTTTGCGGCGATATCCTTTGCAGTCTGAAGCTCAACCGCTTTTCTGTGAGCCTCTGATGCCTCGCGGCCCTTTATCTCGTTGAGAGCCTTATTGTCAGCGATTATTGCAAGTCCCTTGGGAATGAGGAAGTTGCGTGCGTATCCGTCGGATACATCTATAAGCTGACCCTTTTTACCCTGGCTTTTAACATCCTGTGTTAATACAACTTTCATTTTTATATCTCCTTTTGTGTGTAGTATCAGTTTTTGGTCATATAATCGTCAATAGCTTCCTTGAGGCTTGTGAGCGCCGACATCATGCTTACATCCCTCAGCAGTGCACCTGCCGCCTCATAGTAACCGCCGCCGCCTATCTTTTCAAGGATAAGCTGAACGTTTACGTTACCCGCCGAGCGTGCGGAGATGTGTACGCTTCCCTCAACCTCAACAAGAGCGAAGCTTGCCATCACTCCGGCAACGCCGAGAAGCTTGTCTGCCGCCTTTGCCGCGGCGATTCTGTCCGCCGCATTTCCGTCGCTGTCGCTCATGGATATTGCAAACATCTGACGGTAGGTTATAACATTCATCGAGAACTTTGCCTCGCGCATGAAATCGTCGAGTCCGGACTTGAAGAAGACTTGAACCTCTGCCGGGTTTGCACCCTCGGAGCGCAGATAAAGCGCCGCACTGAAGGTACGCACTCCCGTATTTCTCGAAAACTGCTTTGTGTCAAGCAGTACACCCGCATAAAGCACATCCGCCTCCTCGCGGTGAAGATCACCAACAGGAAGTGCCTGCTCAAGCATTTCGGAAACAAGCTCGCATGCCGACGAAGCCGACGGCTCAATATACGATATCAGCGGCTCACGTTTGAAGTCACCCGTCTTACGGTGATGGTCAATTATGGCTATATCGGCCACATTGTCGGCTATTTCCGGAGCCTCATACTGCACCGGGTTGTTTACATCCACGATAACGAGAAGCGTGTCGGATCTTATCATATCCTGACCTGTGATGCTGTCAACAAACACGTCTGAATACTCGGGCAGATTCTTCACGCGGTTTACAGCCGACTTTATGTTGTCGTCGTCAACTCTTACCACGATATTCGCACGTACTCCGCAGAACATAGCGAGTCTTGCGATACCGATACAAGCGCCGATAGAGTCATAGTCGGGGTTTCTGTGACCCATTATGAGCACATTGCTTGCCTTTGCCATGGCAAGTGTGAGCTGATTTGCAATAACACGGGCACGGACCTTGGTTCGCTTCTGAACGGTCTTGGTGCGTCCTCCAAAGAATTCGGTATTGTGTGCATTCTTGACAACGACCTGGTCACCGCCGCGCTGAAGTGCAAGATCAAGCGAGGAGTGCGCATCTCTGTCCTTGTCGGCAAGCGTTCCGCTAACGCGCGAAACTCCGATCGATACGGTGATCGGCATACTGCCCTCACCCACACGCACCTCACGTATGCGGTCAAGCACCTCGAATTTATTCGCGATAAACTCATCAAGATATCTCGATTCAAAGAGGAATATAAACTTATCCCTCTCATATTCTTTCAGGATTCCGCCCACGGAATCTGCCCACTCTTTGAGTATCTGCTCAACCTGAGTTGCCGCCGAGCGGTATGTTTCCTGCACAATCTGCTTGAGCTCATCGAGATTGTCGATGATAACGTACGCTATCATTGTTTCTTCGTCCGCAAGGCGCTTGGCAAGCTGCTTTAGCTCACTCTTTTCACTCCATACGGTAATTATATAATTCTTGCCCTGCGCAGTTATTTTGTAACCCTTTATGCGAAACACACGGTCATACGCAACAGTTTCAACTCCGTCTTCAAACTGTGTGTCCTCAGGAGAACTTGACGTATCGCTGAGTATTCGGTCAATGCTGACATCAGCTAGGCTGTCAATATATTTGGTGTAGAGAACCTCGCGCGGATTTGCCACACTCTTGAATGCATTGTTGTGCCAGATTATACGTCCCGCTTCATCGCATATTACAACGGGAAGATAGAGTCTTAATATAAAGTCGAGCGTTATATTTCCAAGTATCGGCGAAAGCTTTTCGTCGTAGATATCGCCCACACGGAAATTAAGGAATCCGTAAAGCTTTATGGCAACAAATACCGCCGCCACAAACAAAACCAGCATAACGCCGCCCACCGCAAACGGGTTAAGCTCGGAATAGTACATTGTAAGCGCGTATATTCCAAAGAACAGTGCCGCGATGATAACAGTTATTATAACGCGTGCGGTAAACGTATGCGGCTTATTTACATGTTTGTCTTTCATCTGCGTCATTCCTTTCTCTTTTTCATGCCCTCGCGGCGCGCCATGTTATCTTTGATAGCAGCGCTGATGCCGATAGCGCAAAGGATAAATACAATGAATGTCGGATTTACAAACAAAATCACAGCTGCGAGTATAAGCGGGAAAATTCTGAATCTGTCTGGGGATTTTTTTCTGATTCCGAGGATAATACTGCGTAAAGCACAGTATATAAATCCCGGAGAAAGTATTATAAATATATTCATGGCAACTGTATAGAACATGCCGCCGTTAATCCCGCCAAAAATCGCCGTAAGATATGTGACTATATAAACGGCAATGCTCACGCCGTCAATATCTATCCTCCAAATTACCGGCTCCTGAGAGACGCTGATCTTGGGACCTTCGTCGGTCATTGTCCCCATTAATGTAACGCGTACACTGCTGGGAAGGCGCCATCCCACACCGAAAATTGAAGCGAGGATACGCACTGCAAGCGTGGAGAAATATGCACCCATAAGCATTGTTGCCGTTACGCTTCCGATAATCGTTGCTTTGATGTAATACATCATCATGCTCACATCCGAGCTTGCGAAGATCGGCTTTTCCACGCCGTTTTCTTCGTAAGTCATCCCGGCAATGGCTTCCTTCATCGGAGCAAATACCGTGTCAAGCACCTCTGTAACGGTTGTTATATCAAGAGCGCCTTTTTCGCTTATCACAGCAAGCGCAAAGCTCAAAATCCACAGCAGTGCGGCAGGCACCGCCGAAGCCACGATCGATACCGAGCGGCCCAATCCCATGCAAACGGTAAGCCATATGGGAAACGAAAACGCCAATATATACAGCGAATTCACCGCAGCCGCAACCGACATTGAATATGCGTACACAGCGGCAAACGGAATAAGATTAATAAGCAGCAAAAGTATGAGCTTCGGCGCGGACTTTTCAAGCTCAAGCCCCAGAAGCACGTTCATGGCAACAGCCATAAGCATAACCGGCAAGCCGAGAACTCCCAGCACTCCGAAAGAATAAAGGATTGAAAGAACGGGGATTGCAAAGAAGAATATTATCTTTGTACCCACGGTAAGTTTTTTCTTTTCCGGCATGTTTTCGGGTCCTTCAACATGTATGCTGTTTTCGTCCATAAGCTCACCTCCCTGCCAAGTGGCGACAATACTCCATAATAATTCTATTATATTATTATACCACACATTGAGCGGTATGTAAATACAAAACTGTAAATTTTCTTCCTTAAATATGCACAAAAAATCAAAAACCCCGGCATCGGGGAAGATCATTCCCTGTGCCGGGGCTTATATTTCATTTATGCAACCCCGAAAAGTGTAAGCACTACGGGGATGGTGACACACGCAAACACGCTAGACAAAAGCGCAAGGGATGCTCCGATCTCGCAGTTTTCGTCAACCATACGCGGGAACACGATAGTGTTAAGTCCGCACGGCATTGAAACGAAAAGCATAACGGATGTGTTTACGGTATCGCTCACGCCAAGAAGCTTCAGTATTGTTCCCACAATAATCGGTATACCGAGAAGACGCAGCGCCACCATAACGTAAGCAGGCAAGCTTACTAAAAGCCGCTTTATGTTAAACTGTGAGATAACGATTCCGGCAAGCAGCATTGCAACCGGTCCCATACATGCACTCGCATTGTTCGACACCGTTGCAATAACGGACGGCACCGGTATGCCGAAAATACCGATAATCATACCGGCTATGATTCCGATGATGTTAGCATTTATAAGTCCCTTAAAGGAAATATCGCGTTTGGTGAGTCTTGCAAAGCTATATGTGTAAGTAAAGATAAGCGCCGGGATTGAGAATACCATAAGGTTAAGTTTACCAACCTCGCCGAAAAGTCCCTCGGCAAGCACGTATCCGAAGTAACCGTAGTTTGCCATCACAAAGGAATATTCGTATATTGTGCGCTCATACTTGTGTTTGGTGAACAGCTTCGAAGCGAAATATGCCACGATCGCGAGTGACGCTATTGTGATCACCGCCGCCAGCAGTATGGCATAGTTCGTTTTGATATACGACGGCGTAAAATTCTTTGAAAAAGTGGAAAACGCATTGCACGGACTTATTACAAAAACAAGTATTCCCGACAAGATTTTTCCGTGCTCCGGCTTAACTATTCCGAGCTTGCTCAGAACATATCCGATTGCGATAAAGCTAAACAGTATGAGCACCTGCTCAAATACGGCTACCACCGCATATCAACTCCTTTTTATAGTTCTGTAATACAAAGCAACCGATTACACGACAATACCGAAAATCATAAGCACCACGGGTATCGTCACACACGCAAACAAGTTTGAAAGAAGCGCGAGAGAAGCGCCAATATCGCATTTTTCGCCGATAAGTCTCGGGAAAACGACGGTATTCATTCCGCACGGCATGGCTGTGTACAAAAGCACATTTGTAAGCACAGAGCCGCGTATGCCGACAAGCCAGAGTGCTCCTCCGATCGCTATCGGAATTATGAGAAGGCGGAGCGCGGTGACAATGTATGAGCGTTTGTCGTTGATGAGAGAGCTTATTTTAAACTCCGAAATAGCTATTCCGACAATAAACATACAAATCGGAGAAAGACAAGCCTTTCCTCCGGTGACAACCGAGCTTATCACACTCACCGGGATTCTGAGTGCTGTTCCCTCTGCCGGAAGGTTAATATACGGCAGAACAAGACCGGCTATCATACCGACTATCATTGAAACAAGAATGGGATTAGTCAGCTTTTTGAGCGATATCGGGCGTTTTGTGAGTATACTGTAGCCGTAAGTATAGGTGTAAATTGATACGGGGAGGAAGAAAATCATCGCATCGGTGAGTGCCGCATCGCCGAACACGCCGAGAATAAGCGGGAATCCTGTGCTCGCGTAGGTTGTCATTGTAAGCGAATATTCGTAAATGGAGCGTTCATATTTTTCTTTTGAAAAAAGCTTTGCCACATAGTGCATTACCGCTCCGCCGACTACCATAAGCAGCGAGGATGCAATAAGAAGCGGATATTTTTCGGTTATGTACGCCACATTGAAATTGGTGGCAAACGAATAAAGGCAGCTGCACGGCAAAAGGACATAAACCACAAGACGTGAGAGCAGCTCGCCGTGATTGTGATTTATTTTTTTGAATTTAGACAGTATATAGCCGATCGCTATGAAAATATACAGAACAGCAACCTGTTCAATCAAAGTTATCATGATAAACATCTCCCAAAGCGCACTAAAAATAAAATCCACAATAACCATTATATCACCGCAGAACTTTATTGGCAATACATTTGGAATTTTTTATTAATTTTCTGCTAAATGACAAAGAAAAATCACAAAATTAATAAATATATTGTTGCAGTTGCAAATATGATGTGGTATAATAAATACAGAAGGTCACATAACCGCGTGACTTTACTTTAGACACATAATAAAACGGAGGCATTTACTATGGGACTTATTAAGGCAGGACTCGGTTCCCTCGGAGGCACACTCGCAGATCAGTGGAAGGAATTTTTCTACTGCGAATCCATTCCGAACGACATCCTTATGATCAAAGGTCAGAAGGTAATCGGAAACCGTTCATCCAACACAAAGGCATCCGACAACATAATTTCAAACGGCTCGGGAATCGCCGTTGCCGACGGTCAGTGCATGATCATCGTTGAACAGGGCAAGGTTGTCGAGGTTTGCGCGGAGCCCGGTGAATTTACATACGATTCATCCACAGAGCCCTCAATCTTCGCAGGAAGCTTCGGAGAAGCACTTCTCAACACCTTCAAGCTTATCGGTAAGCGCTTCACCTACGGCGGGGACACCGGTAAGGATCAGAGAGTTTACTACTTCAACACCAAGGAGATCCTTGACAACAAGTTCGGCACACAGAATCCCATTTCCTTCAGAGTTGTGGATTCGCGCATCAACTTTGACGTTGACGTTTCGCTTCGCTGCAACGGTATCTACACATTCCGTCTTACCGACCCGCTTAAGTTCTACACTCACATCGGCGGCAACGTAACACATTCCTACAACAAGGAAACTCTCCGCGACACAATGAAGACCGAGTTTGTAAGCGCACTCGGTCCGGCACTCGCAAAGCTTTCCATGCTTGAGCTTCGCCCGAACCAGATCCCGGCTCACACAAACGAGCTTGAAAAGTATCTCAACGATGAGCTTGCAACCGAATGGGGCGAGCGCGGTATCGGTGACGTTAAGGTAGCGATCAATCCCCCCACACTCACCGAAGAAGATCAGGAAATGCTCAAGACCGCACAGAAGACCGCTATGTACAAGGATCCCACCATGGCAGGTGCAACACTTGTCGGCGCTCAGGCTGACGCTATGCGTGCGGCAGCAGCAAACGAAGGCGGCGCTATGCAGGGCTTCATGGGCATGGGAATGGCTATGAATCAGGGTGGTGCAAATGCGAGCCAGTTCTTCCAGATGGGCCAGCAGCAGGCACAAAACGCACCTGCGGCAAACACATGGAAATGCGCTTGCGGTGCTGCAGTAAGCGGCAACTTCTGCACAGAGTGCGGAGCGAAGAAGCCGGCGGCTGACGGCTGGAAGTGCGCTTGCGGCTCCGTGAATACCGGCAAATTCTGCCCCGAATGCGGAGCGAAAAAGTCCTCCGGATTCAAGTGCGACAAGTGCGGCTGGACTCCGGCAGAGGGTTCCGCACCTCCGAAATTCTGCCCCGAATGCGGCGACAGATTTGACGGAAACGATGCAAACTGATGGCTGATAATTTCCAATACAAATGTCCTAACTGCGGCGGAGCTATTGAGTTCGATGTCACGGTGCAAAAGCCGAAATGCCCATACTGTGACACGGAGTTTGAGCCCGAAGTGCTCCGCGCGTATGACGATGACCTCAACAGTGTCGGTCAGGACAGCGAAAAGTGGGACGAACCGACGCAGAGCGAGTGGCAGGACGGAGAGGCGGACAATCTCCGTGTATACGTGTGCAATTCCTGCGGCGGCGAGATCGTATGCGACGACACCACGTCGGCAACCCACTGCCCGTACTGCGACAATCCTGTCATTTTTAAGGGACAGCTCGCGGACGATCTGCGCCCCGATCTTGTGATCCCGTTCAAGTTCGACAAGAATGCCGCCAAAGAGGCACTGAACAATCACCTCAAGGGTAAGCGACTGCTTCCGAAGCTTTTCAAGGATCAGAATCACATCGACGAAATAAAGGGCGTGTACGTCCCCTTCTGGCTTTTTGATGCCACGGCGGATGCGGACGTGCGCTACAGGGCCACACGTGTACGCTCATACACCACGCCGACACACAACTGCGTGGAAACCAAATACTATTCCGTAACCAGAGCGGGAACGCTTTCCTTTGTGCATGTCCCCGTGGACGGATCAAGCAAAATGGCGGACGACCTTATGGAGTCGATCGAACCGTTTGACATAAGCGAGGCTGTTGACTTCCAAACGGCGTATCTCTCGGGATATCTCGCGGACAGGTATGACGTTTCCCAGGAAAACAGTCGCCCACGGGCAGCCGCGCGAATCAAAAAAAGCGCAGAGGAAGCCCTGCGCCAGACCGTTATCGGCTATTCGTCCGTAACAACCGAGCAAAGTGCGGTACGCATTGACAACGGACACGCAAAATATGTTCTCTACCCCGTGTGGATTCTCAACACCACATGGAACAATCAGAAATACACCTTCGCCATGAACGCACAGACGGGCAAATTTGTGGGCAATCTCCCCGTTGACAAGGGATTGTTTGCAAAATATCTGCTCGGCGGTACGGCGCTGTTCTCTGCAATAGCGTACGGACTTCTGTGGCTGCTTGAGAATATGTGAGGTGCGGTATGAAGAGAATATTTACTGTTTTTGTATCGTTATTCTGCGTGCTCACTCTGTTCATCTCCGGCATCTCGGCAGAACGCACGCTTCCGCTTGTTGTTGACAACGCCAATCTGCTTTCCTTTGACGAAGAAACGCTTCTCGAAAACCAATTTGAAGCGCTCAGTCAAATGCTCGAGCTTGAAATTGCCGTTGTCACCGTAAACTCAACCGACGGAAAATCCGCCATGGAATACGCCGACGATTTTTACGATTACAACGGTTACGGCTATGGCGAAAACAATGACGGAGCGCTCCTGCTTATCGACATGGGACAGCGTGAGTGGTGGATAACCACACACGGCTACGGAGCGTACTATCTCGACGATTATGCACTATATCAAATAGAGGAATCAATCATCGATTACCTGTCGGGAGGGAATTTTTACGCCGCGTTTTTAACGTTCGCACAGATGTGTGAGTTTTACGTGGAGGATGCGAAAAATTCCGGTTACGTGCCCGATGATGACTATTACGGCGACGTCACACAAGAGGACGAATGGTATGATTACTATGACGAGCCCGAGTCAAGTTCATTTGAGGATATAGCAACAAAGATTGGCATATCGCTTATAATAGGATTCATAGTCGCGCTTGTCATTGTACTGTCGATGGTAAGCGGTATGAAAACTGTAAGAAGCGCAGTCAATGCGGCGAGTTATGTTGTAAACGGAAGCCTTAATCTCCGCGTTCAGCGAGATCACTATCTCTACAGTAATACAGTTCGTACAAGACGCGAGAGCTCATCAAGCTCCTCCGGTTCCTCCCGTTCCGGCTCATCAAGCCACCGCTCCTCCTCCGGCAGATCGCACGGCGGACGCGGCGGAAGATTTTAAACAAAAAAGTATCCCAACACGAAAACGTGTTGGGATTTCTTTTATCTTATGTCAACGCTGACACGCTTGCCAACAGTGTTTGCGGCAGCCTTCATAACAAGGCGTATGGATTTTGCAATCTTACCGTGTCTGCCGATGACCTTACCCATATCATCCTCGGCTACGTGAAGCTCAAGCGTCACGTCGTCGCCCTCAACGGTTTCGATAACCGAAACCTTATCGGGTTCGTCAACAATAGCCTTTGCGATATCGGTAAGAACAACCTTAAGCTCTACCATGACAAAATCAGTCGATAGCGCCGGTCTTCTTGAGAAGAGCCTTAACGGTATCGGTAGGCTGAGCACCGTTAGCGATCCACTTCTTTGCCTTCTCGGTGTCGATCTTAACTTCAGCCGGCTCGGTCATAGGATTGTAGGTACCGATAACTTCGATGAAGCGACCGTCTCTGGGGTAACGGGAGTCAGCTACTACTACACGGTAGTAGGGGTTCTTCTTAGCACCGATTCTTGTAAGTCTGAGTTTAACTGCCATTTTAAATTTCCTCCAAAAAATATGTTTGTTGTTTTTTTATTTATTTGAAACCCGTTAGAACGGGAATTTCATTCTGCCCATTTTGCCAAATCTCTTGCCGCCGGTCATCGAAGCGAACTTTTTCATCATCTGCTTCATCTGATCGTACTGCTTTAAGAGTCTGTTGACATCTTCAACCTTCATGCCCGAGCCGTCCGCAATTCTGCGCTTACGTGATGCACTGATTATATCAGGCTTATCCCGCTCCTCGGGAGTCATGGAAAGTATTATCGCTTCTATTCTGTCAAGCTGACGCTCGTCAAACTTAACATCCTTCAAAGCGTTCTGATTAACTCCGGGTATCATACCCATAAGCTGCTCCATTGAGCCCATGCCGCGCACCTGCTTGAACTGTTCGAGGAAGTCCGTAAGTGTGAAGCTTTTCTCGCGCATTTTGCGCTCAAGCTCTTTGGCTTGCTTTTCGTCGAAGTTCTGCTGTGCCTTCTCGATAAGCGAGAGCACATCTCCCATACCGAGTATGCGCGACGCCATTCGATCGGGATAGAACGGCTCGATCTGATCGAGCTTTTCGCCCATACCGACGAATTTTATCGGCTTTCCGGTTACGTGACGTACGGAAAGTGCCGCACCGCCTCGTGTATCGCCGTCCATCTTGGTGAGGATTACGCCGGTGACATCGAGAAGTTCGTTGAACGACTCCGCCACGTTTACGGCATCCTGACCGGTCATTGCGTCTACAACGAGCAGGATTTCAGCAGGTTCAACCGACGCCTTGATGTCACGAAGCTCGTTCATGAGCACCTCGTCAATGTGAAGTCGACCCGCTGTATCTATGAACACCATATCGTGTCCGTACTTTTTTGCATGCTCTATACCGGCTTTTGCAATTTCGACAGGGCTCACCTTGTCGCCCATCTGAAAGACGGGGATCTCAAGCTGTGCGCCGACAACCTCAAGCTGTTTTATAGCCGCGGGACGGTATACGTCGCACGCAACCAGAAGCGGACGCTTGTGCTGCTTTTTATACATGCCGGCAAGCTTACCGGCGTGTGTGGTTTTACCGGCACCCTGAAGACCGACCATCATAATAACTGTGGGCGGCTTCGAGGAGATCTGAAGCTTTGACTGCGTGCCGCCCATGAGGGTGCACAACTCTTCGTTTACGATTTTAACAATCTGCTGTGCCGGAACAAGGCTTTCAAGCACCTCGGAACCGACCGCACGTTCTGTTACTGTTTTTATAAAGTCTTTTACTACCTTGTAGTTAACGTCCGCCTCAAGAAGTGCGAGCTTTATTTCGCGCATTCCTTCCTTGACGTCTGCCTCGGTAAGCTTTCCCTTGCCCTTGAACTTTTTGAAAGCCGCCGACATTTTATCGACTAAATTCTGAAACATCAGTATCCTCCGTGAGAGGTTATATAGTAACTGTTTTTACCTTTTCGATTATTTTTTCAAGCTCTTGCTTTGCACCGTCACCCGCCGATTCTGCGAGCACCGTGAGTCTTGGGACTATGTCGGACATAGTCTTCTCAATTTCGCGGAACTTTGCGGCGAGTCCGAGCTTTTCCTCATATGTTGCAAGCTGTGTTTTGGCTTTTTCGATGCTGTCGCGCACGCCCTGTCTGGTGATTCCCAGCTCCTCGGCAACTTCACCGAGCGAGAGGTCTTCATTATAGTAAAGCTCCGCCGCCTGTCTGCGGCTATCGGACAGCAGCTCACCGTAGAAGTCGAGCAGCAGCGCTATTTCAAGATCTTTTTCGTGCAGTGCCACGCTCTTCACCTCAACTTTTTATGTGCCGCGAATCCGCTGTAAAGCAAATCGCTTTACAAGTATATCACATATTTCTGATATTGTCAAGGGGTTTCTTGAAAAAAGTTTTCTATAATTTATCTTGTCGGCGCTTTCGCGCCGAGGGACGCGTAAAAGAGGGGATGTACAACCAACTGCGTAGGTTTTACATCCCCTCTTAGACTCCCCTGCTTTCCTTGCTTGCGCCGGAGGCGCTCCCCGGCGCTCAAAAAAGATTCGCGCTGGAAGGGGGGGTCACACTGCCCTCATTGAAGATACCGCTCTATTCCACCAAACGATAGAGTGGAGCGGTTTATTTGCGGTACCGCTTTACAGCGCGAATAGAGCCGGAGGGCCAAGGCCCGATCGGCGACCTTGAGCGCGAGTCGGGCTTTAAGGGAAAAGTGAGGGTTTCAAAAGGGGGAGGAAAACCGCAGGTTGTCCTCCTCCTTTTGCGTTCTCCTTACGCGCACGGCGATGCGCGTCTGCCGGGGCGCTCATGAGAGCGCCAAAGATACAAAAAGCCTCCGCCGAAATCGGCGGAGGCAATCTTTTAATGTATATTCACAATTAGTGAACGATGCATCTCTCGGTATCCTTATCGAAGATATGGAGTCTGGAGATGTCGAGAGCAACCTTGATGGAGTCGCCTGCTCTTGCGCTGGATCTGGAAGATACGCGAGCGGTAAGAGTCTGCTCCTCGTCTGCAGCGAGGTAAAGGAAGATTTCGTTACCCATAAGCTCGGTAACGTCAACGTTGCAGGTGATAACGCTGTCTGCCATGCTGGAGAGGTACATGGGCTCGTCGTGGATACACTCGGGACGGAGACCTGCGATAACTTCCTTGCCGATGTAATCGTTGAGAACGCCTTCCTTATTCTTATCAGCGGGAAGCTTGATGGAGTTGCCGGCAAAGTCTACGTAGAGCTCGCCTTCCTTCTTAACAAGCTTTGCGTTGATGAAGTTCATCTGAGGTGTGCCGATGAAGCCTGCAACGAACATGTTAACAGGGAGATCGTAAAGGTTCTGAGGAGTGTCAACCTGCTGGATAAGACCGTCCTTCATAACTACGATACGGCTCGCCATGGTCATAGCCTCGACCTGGTCATGTGTAACGTAGATGAATGTGGTACCGAGTCTCTTGTGGAGCTTGGTAAGCTCGGTTCTCATCGCTGCACGGAGCTTAGCGTCGAGGTTGGAGAGCGGCTCGTCGAGAAGGAATACCTTAGGATCGCGGACGATTGCACGGCCGAGCGCAACACGCTGCTTCTGACCGCCGGAGAGAGCCTTCGGCTTTCTGTCGAGAAGGTGGGTGATGTCGAGGATACGTGCAGCCTCTTCAACTTTTCTCTTGATTTCTTCCTTGGGAACCTTGCGAAGCTTAAGGCCGAATGCCATGTTGTCGAACACGGACATGTGAGGATAGAGCGCGTAGTTCTGGAACACCATCGCGATATCTCTGTCCTTCGGAGCTACGTCGTTAACGAGTCTGTCGCCGATGAAGAGCTCACCCTCGGTGATTTCTTCAAGACCTGCGATCATACGAAGTGTGGTGGACTTACCGCATCCGGAAGGACCAACGAAAATGATGAACTCCTTGTCCTTGATTTCAAGGCAGAAGTCGGATACAGCGGTAACGCCGCCCGGATACTTCTTGTAAATGTGCTTTAAAGATAAGCTTGACATAAAAAATTTCCTCCTGTGTATTTTGAAAACGGCACCTGTGGTGTCGAAATCTATGCAGTCTTTTTCAACGTATAATATTATACCAAATCTTCCGCAAAAATGGAAGAGCCCTTTTTCCCAAACTTTGTGCCGTTTCTTTGTAAGACATGCACAATTTTTTGACAAAAATCATGCGAATGCGGGCGCTGGACTTAATTTTATTTTTAATTTATTAAAATTACCAACCTATTAAATCAGTCCCGCGGCACCTTAAAAAACGGATTTTTTGGTGATTTTAACTACTCCGAAACTCTCGAATTAATCACAATGTTTCCGGTGCTTACGCTTACATCAATAACGTTAGGTAAGTCGTCGCGGTCGGTTGCCTTGTATCCGGCAGTCTTTTCACCGTCAACGGTGATTTCGCCGGCAATCGCGTAAAGATTCAAGTTAACAAGTTCAAGCGATTCCGCGTATTCAAGATTGAAGTCCCCCACATCAATGGTCGCATCAAGGCGGTCTGTTTTGGCGCTGACGATTATGTTTCCGATATCAACATTAAGCTCGCAGTCTTTGATATTGCACTCATCAATATTTATCTGTCCGGCATCAACGTCAACCTTAACAAAAGATGTTGTATTAATATTTGTCATGTTCACGATTCCCTCATCAGCTTCGACACTGTAATCGGCAGCTGCAGTGATATCGCGGATACTCACGTTACCAGCATCAAGCGCTATTTCGACCTTATTAACCGGATTTGCATCACAGATATAGATATTGACTGTCTTCTGAAAATCTTTCATGTAGTAGTAGTTCACAAAACTCCGCAGACCTTTGAAGCCTCCAACCACAGACACAATTCCAGATACAGATGTGAAATCCATACCGTCTTTTATTTCAAGCACGCGGTTACCGGAAGAAAAGCTGTACATTCCCTCTGTAAAATTAATAAGTTCAACATACGGTTTATCCGCGCCGCCTATTACATTAATCTCAGCATTTTTCACGACAACGGTAATTTTCTCAACAGTATCGTTACCGTACTCATATCTGAATGCGGCAGACTGTGAATTTTCATCGGTGGTAACGCTCAGATCTATACCTTCAGATGCCGCAAGCTGTTTGGCAACACCCGCAGTAGCAAATCCGCCTATCACAAGCACCACGGAAATAATTAAAAATATTATAGATGTCGGTTTCACGGCTGGGCACCCTCCCTTCTCAGGTAATCAAACAGAGCCTTGAGCTTCGCAAATACAAATCTAAAAAGCTTATAAACAAGCTTTATAATAAAAGGCAGCAGACGTATAGCCAAATTATAAATCAGTATCCCCGCAAACATAGTGACTCCGGCAATAACAACTCCTATACCGATTTCATAAAGTCCAATCGGAACAGAAGTGAACAATTGTGACACCCCGTATATCACCCCGATAAGCGATGCAACTGTGCCCAGAGCAACACAACCGGCAAGCAAAACAAGTGCTCCAACCACCATCACGGCAAGAACACCCCACACACCGATAAATATACCGAGAATTCCAAGAAGCAGTAAAAGTGTAATTGGCAATGTCAGCGCGAACGCTATCCAAAACTTTTTGCTTGTGCGGACTTTTTCCTTCGGAGTATAGTCAGGCAATTTTGTACCCGTGTTCAGTCTGATATTATCAGATTCCTGCTTTTTATCCGGATTCTCGGAAATTTTTACAGCTTTACTGGCGTCTGTATCCGAGCCGACAATTTCAAGCTCGGATGCATCTATAATTTCCGTATTAACGCTTACCGTCTGAACGGTCATTGTCCTTTCTGCAAATCGGTTTATTTCATCGTATTTGTCGGACACCTGAGCAGCTATATTATCCGCAATAGCCCCAACGTCATTGAGAACAGAGCATACCGAATTACCGTCCATTACCATTCTGTCGTAAAAACGGTCAAACTGCTCTATATACGGTGCTATGTCAGATTCTGATATATTACGGTGCAGCAGCGCCGCACGTAAGTTTTGAAGAAAAGTATGTTTATCCGTCATCGGCACAATCCCCCTTTACATGTATTTTGAGCTATTTTTTTGAAAAGTTTGCAAATGGTCTATCTTTTTTTAAAAATTTATGATATAATATATATGTGTGTATTGCGAGCACAAAACTCGCTTACAATATGTATTATATCAAAAAAGGAATCAAATTGCAATATGAGAATGAGAAAAAAAAAGCACGGAGCCGAAAGAATTAACGCATGTTCCGACTTGCTTATACAAAACACCGCAATAAACAAAGACAACATCGGTCAAATATACAAAACTGACGAAAAAACACCCCTGTGGCTTGAGATCGGCTGCGGCAAAGGTGCATTTGTTTGTGAACTCGCAAGACAGAATCCCGATGTGCATCTGATCGCGCTTGAACGTATCGCTGACGTTGCAATGCTCGCAATGGAAAAGTGCAAGAGCGCGGAACTTACAAACGTACGCTTCATAATAGGCGACGTGGCAAAGCTTTGGGACACTTTCGAAGACGGTGCCGTTGACCGTATATACCTAAACTTCTCCGATCCTTGGCCGAAAGCCGGACACGCAAAGCGCCGCCTCACACACCGCAACTTCCTCATGCAATACAAACGCATTCTCTCCCCCGACGGAGCAATATTCTTTAAAACAGACAACCGCGGACTTTTCGACTTCTCGCTCGAAGAGTTTGCAGAGTGTAACTTCCGTCTTGAGAATCTTACATACGATCTGCACAACAGCGAGTGGGCTGACAGCAACATCATGACCGAGTATGAAAAGAACTTCTCCCAAAAGGGCTTCTCTATAAATCGAGTGGAAGCCTGGGTAAAATAATTACTACACATATATGGACGAACTTTTACCGCGTTTTGTTCCGTATAACTGACAAATTTTCCGGAGAAACACAATGAAAAAAATAACAGTTCGTATTCTCTGCCTTATATTCACAGCGGCAATACTTCTATTAAACAGTTCATGCCAATTTGTCACACAGAATAATGGCGACACTCCGCACGGCACTCAAACCGACACTAATCGCATCGACACCGACACCCCCGGCACAACCGAGCCGAATAAAAATCCCCCGCCGGAAGTTGGGCAGGCAACGACGCCCCAGGAAGCCGCACGGCAAAGACTGTCTGCGCTTCCAAGCACCGATCTCAGCTTAAGGTCTGTCATTATCGCAACCACCAACCCCGAGGTTATCTGCCCGAGCATTGACTCCGACAACGAAATCATACGTATCCGAAAGGATATCCACCGTGCTGTCGAAGAAAAGTTCGGTGCCGTTATAATACAGTATGTAACCGATGCGAACACACTTCTCACAGAAGCAAAAAATGCCTACAGCACAGATATGTACTATGCAGACTTACTGTCAATCCCGCAAAATAAGCTCGGCGTTTTCCACGCCGAGGGAATACTTGCAAATATGAACAGCCTGCCTTTCGCAGATTACAGCGCTGAATATTATAATCAGAACATTAACACCAACGCACAGTTCGGCTCCGTTCAGTTTGGAATTTCAGGCACAGCAAACATCGAGCTTGACAAAATAAACTGTGTCTACTTCAATAAAGCTCTGCTCGGCGCATGCGGAGTTGAAAATGTTTACTCGTTAGTAAACGAGGGAAAATGGACATACGATCTTATGAATGTGCTGGCGCTCACCTGTGCCGCTCAAAATAAAGATGTTACCCCCATCGGAACAACCCACGTCACCGCCGATTTTATCGACACATATGCATCTGCGCAGAATATTGAGTTTGTAAGCAATATCCACTCCGCCCCTTCCATAGATTATTTTGAAAAAACCGATCAGGCGGAAAAGATAGAAAATATCGTCACAAGCCTTTACAACATGATCTATAAGGATAAAACCCTTGCCAAAACCAAAGAGGATGCCACCAAGAACCTTTTCACATCCGGTGGACTTATGTTCTGCTTTGACAATCTCACATTCATCGAAGAAATCCCGCTCACCGGAGTTGAATGGGGCATTCTCCCGATGCCAAAATACAGTGAGGAGGAAAACTACATCACCCCTGCATCTCCCGATATGCAGATTTTCTGTGCCCTCGCAAACACTCCCAGCTATGAAACGTCGGGACTCATCCTCGAAGCACTCAATCTCGCAGCGCATGACTATATTGACAAAGTATTCAAGGATACCTGCATCGACTATCACCTGAGAGATTCCGGCTCAGTAAGCATGCTTAATAAAATATTTGATACAATATCGTGCGATTTTGCGCATATGTTCGGCCCCGGAATAACTTATGTTCCCGATGCCACATATAAGGTCATTCAAAATGCCGTGACCACACGCTCAACCGCAAATTATATCTACCGCAATTACCGTACCGCTGCAAACCGTTATCTGACCACGGCTCTCGCAAAATATGAGTAATTCTTGCCGAGTCTTTCACTATATTGCCAACATGTAACACTATCTTGCCAAGTCATTGCAACATCCATTGCGGCATGGTACAATGTCGATTGTAATATTGTTGTTAATAAGGCAATCAGTGAAAGGAACAAGCAAAATGAAGTTATACGTCTGCAAAAATTACGACGAAATGTCCGCAAAGGCAACCGAGGTAGTTGCCGATGTTATAAGAAACAAGCCCGACTGTGTGCTCGGTCTTGCAACCGGTTCCACGCCTGTCGGAATGTACACAAAGCTCGCCGAGCTTAATGCTGCGGGCAAGCTGGATTTTGCCAAGGTCAAGACCTATAATCTTGACGAATATTATCCTATCAAGCCCACTGATGACCAGAGCTACCGTTATTTCATGAACAAAAATCTGTTCAACAACATAAATATCGATATGGCGAACACTCACGTTTTAAACGGCGAGGCGGCTGACACAGACGCAGAGTGCGCGGCATACGACGCGGCTATCGAGGCTGCCGGCGGCATTGATATTCAGGTTCTCGGAATCGGAAACAACGGTCACATCGGCTTTAACGAGCCGGACGATGCCCTCATTGCAGGCACCCACCTCACAGGTCTTACCAAGAGCACTATCGAAGCAAACTCCCGTTTCTTCGCATCCGAGGACGAGGTACCGAAGCACGCGCTCACAATGGGCATCAAGCCGATACTGAGCGCAAAGAAAATAATCATCCTCATAAGCGGAAAGGCAAAGCATGCGGTTCTTCACGAAATGCTCGGCGGCAAGCTTACCACACAAAATCCCGCAACATTCCTTAATCTCCACAGTGACGTTACCGTAGTCTGCGACGAGGATGCATACAACGGCTGATTTTTTGGAGGCTCCCAAATGATACCATACGCTAATCTGCACTGCCACTCAACCCATTCGGACGGGACGTATTCTCCCACCGAGCTTGTGTCAACCGCAAAAAAAGAGGGGTACAAGGCCATCGCTCTTACTGACCATGACACTGTAACGGGTTGTCCCGAAATGAAGGCGGTGTGTGAGCGCGAGGGCCTTGAGTTTATTTTCGGAGCGGAGTTCTGTGTTCCAGGGCATCACATTGTCGGCTTCGGATTCGACCCCGAGTACCCGAGAATGAAAAGGTATCTTGCCGACATGGGACTGCGTCAGACCGACAACACCAAACAGTGCTTTGACCTGGCAGCTTCAAAAGGCGATATCACCGGTATCACATGGGATGAGGTCCTGGATTACAACAAGGATATAGTCTGCCTGTGCAACAACCACATTTACCGCGCCATGGAAGCAAAGGGCCTTGTGAAAGAATCGGACTACATGGTATGGTTCAAGAAGAATTTTGACAAGCAGCGCAATCTCTTCCCGCCGATATGCGACTTCAACACGCCAAAGACAATGATCGAGCTTATTCACGATGCCGGCGGCATTGCGATTCTCGCACATCCTCACAATCAGGTTGAATATATCCCAAAGCTCATAAAATACGGTCTTGACGGCGTTGAAGCATGGCATCCGAAGATGACCGAAGCGGAAATGGCAGAGGTTCACGAAATTGCCCAAAAAAATAATATGTTTATCTCCGGCGGCACTGACCATTTCGGACTTTGCGGAGGATTTTACGGCTCGTATGCAAACGAAGAAGAGCTGAAAAAATCCAAGCACTACATTCCCGAGCTTACATTCGGTACAACCAAGGAATATTTCGACATGATCGCGAAAGCGGTCGGCGCAAAATAATATCAAAAAACCGTTCATCACCCAAATGGGTTTTGAACGGTTTTATTTTATCGGGTTGGTTTCGATATCACTGTGTTCTGATTGTAGTAGCGCAGAACCTTGAGCGTTTTTTCCGTAACCTCAAACAGCACGGCATATTTCTCGCCGCCATCCTCGAATACAGCGCAGTAGATGTCAGGTGCGGACATGGACGAAACGCCCTCGATGCGGTGAGATGCGGAGATTTTATCAACCTCGGCTTTGTATTCGTCGCAGTACGGCGCGATAAGCTCCATGCCGCTCACACGGGTGCGGCAGAGTACACGCATATTCTTGGAGCCGTATACTTTCATAAGCTTGAATTCGCCGTCGAGTATGTAGTATTCGTATTCGATGCTGACAAATCGCCATGTGCAGAGTATGAGAATCCACGTAAGCATGGGAGTCAGCGCAATTATCGGGTATAACTTAGCCGCGGCAAGCCCACCTGCAAATACAAGCACAAATACAATATATCCAATAAGCATAAGCACACGTGCGAAGCCGTATTTGCCCTCGGCTTTCTTTTTTACGTCGTAGTTTACAAAATTACTCGCCGCATTGTCGCCGAGATCGGCGCTGCGGATATATTTTTCCATTTTAGCCTTTTTCAAAGTCCTTACCTCCAAAATCTTTCTACCGCAATAGTATAACATAAATTTTTACGCTTTTCAAGAGATTTTCCCAATTTTTTCTTCAGTGTGCCTTAAGTGGAACGTTTTTCTTGCGCCTCCGCTTTACAAAGCGAATAAAGCCGGAAGTCACATGGCTGATCGACGTCTCACTTTTCGCAATACCCCTTGCAATCGCATTAAAAGTGTGCTATACTGTTATCAGTATAAACTTAAGGAGAAATACCATGTCTTATAAGCTTGCGATTTTCGATCTCGACGGAACTATACTCAATTCCCTCGAAGATCTCACCGATTCGGTAAATCATGCGCTGGAGATGAACGCATTCCCCACGCACAGCATAGATGAAATCCGCACATACATCGGAAACGGTGCGCGATTGCTCGCCAAGAGATCCCTTCCTGCGGATGCGGATGAGGGAACCGTTGATAAAGTCCTCGCCGATTTTCAGGCGTACTACAAAACTCACGGCGACATAAAAACCAGACCTTACGACGGTGTTGTTGCCGCGCTCGACACGCTGAGGGCGCGCGGCGTTAAGCTCGCAGTTCTTTCAAACAAGCCCGATGCGGCTACACAGACACTCTGTAAGCGTTATTTCGGCGATATATTCGACTATGTTTCGGGCGAAAAGACCGGCATACCGAGAAAGCCTGCACCGGACGGAGTTGAAGTTATATTAAGTCAGCTCGGTGTTAACAAGTGCGATGCCGTTTACATCGGCGACTCCGAGGTTGACGTGGAAACCGCTATAAACTCGGGGCTCGACTGCATCAGCACCGCATGGGGCTTCCGCGACGAGACAACTTTAAAGGCAGCCGGCACAAAGTGCATCGTTTACGATGCCGATGCATTGCTTGACGCTATTCTGGGAACCTGAGAGGAGAAAATGACATGCCAACAGTAAACTTCCCTTACGGCAAAGAATATTTATCCGCAGACATTCCGGAAAGCAGCCTTTGCGGCGTGCTCACCTCAAAGCTCCACGGCTATAAAGCAGACAAGTCCCCAGCCGAGCTTGTTGAAGATGCTATTGCCGCGCCCATCGGCTCGGCTCCCCTCTCACAGCTTGCAAAGGGCAAAAAGAATGTAGTTATAATCGCAAGCGACCACACCCGTCCCGTGCCGAGCAAGGTGATAATTCCGCCGATGCTCCGAGAAATTCGCAAGGGCTCTCCGGATGCAAGCATTACGCTCCTCATCGCAACCGGATGCCACAGAGGAACGACTGTGGACGAGCTTGTGGATAAGTTCGGCGAGGATATCGTAAGAAACGAAAAAATCGTGGTGCACGACTGCGCGGACGATGCTAACTTGGTGACAATCGGAACACTTCCCTCGGGCGGCGAGCTTTCTATAAACCGTTTGGCGTATGAAGCAGACCTCCTTGTTTCCGAAGGCTTTATCGAACCGCACTTTTTCGCAGGATTTTCCGGCGGACGCAAGAGCGTACTGCCCGGCGTTGCGGCGCGCGCTTCCGTTCTCGCAAACCATTGCTCGGAGTTTATCGCACATCCGTGTGCGCGCACCGGCGTGCTGGAGGGCAACCCCATACATAAGGACATGCTCTGGGCGGCGAAGGCGGCAAAGCTTGCGTTTATCGTGAATGTAGTCATTGACGAGAGCAAAAAGGCTATATATGCGGTTGCCGGAGATGTTGAAGCGGCTCATGCCAAGGGATGCGAATTCTTACTCGGACTTTGCCGTGCAGAGCCGAAGTTTGCCGACATCGTAATAACCACAAACGGCGGCTATCCGCTTGACCAGAATATATACCAAGCTGTCAAGGGTATGACCGCGGCAGAGGCGACTGTAAACGAAGGCGGCATTATAATAATGCTCGCCAAGTCAAACGACGGTCACGGCGGTGAGGGCTTCTACCGCCAGCTTGCAGACGAAGCGGATATTGACAAGACGATGAACATTTTCCTCTCACGCGGCAGAAACGAAACTGTGCCCGACCAGTGGCAGACGCAGATATTCCTTCGCGTGCTGAAGCGTGCGAGCGTGATATATGTGTCCGATGCACCCGACACAATGGTGCGCGAGCTTCATATGATTCCCGCGCACAGCATTGACGAAGCGCTGAAATTAGCCGAGGGGATTCTGAAAAATCCGAATGCGACTGTTACGGCTATCCCCGACGGCGTTTCGGTTATGGTTGTATAAGAATATGAAAAAACGGCGGTCTTCCGACTGCCGTTTTTATTTTACAACTCTTTTCTGTACTGTGAAGCAGTCATCCCCGTCATTTTTTTGAAGAATACCGAGAAATAGTACACCGACGAAAAATTCATCACTCCTGCAATCTGCGCGTTTGACATTCCCTCTCGCATGAGAGAGATTATATGCTGAAGCCGCAGGTTTGCGAAATACCGCTTGGGGCTTATACCGGCATATTTTTCAAAAAGCAGCTTTATGTAGCTCACGCTTATGTGGCACACATCGGCAATTTCGGAAAGCGTTATATTCTCGCACACACGCTCGGACATTACCGACACGATTTTTCTGTATTCAAAGGCGCTCGGCGTTGCGAGCAGGCGCTGTTTCGCGCGGTCTGATGCAACAAGGCTTATAAGAAATACCGACAGGCGCTCGGATATTTCCTGCGGCAGATACGTGTTCCCCGAATCTTCTGCGAGGAAGGCTTTGACACCGGCACATATTTTCGTATATTCGCGAATCTGCTCCGGATTCAAGGTGAATATACCCTCTTTGAGTTCAGGCGGTAAATCTCCCGAAATCTTGAAGCTCATTATGAAGCCCGATGGCGATGTTCCGTCGGCACTTTTTATTCTGTGAAACTCCATTGGTGCGTGGAAGACCATATTTCCCTTCTCGAGAATGTATATTTTTTCGTCCTCGGTCGCTTCAACCTTGCCGTCCGTTATGAAAACGACTTCCCAGAAATCGTGACTCTCGCCCGTGAAAACAAAGCGCTCGTCCCAATCAAAATCAAATGCCGTGTAAAAACCGAGCACCTTAAACTTTCGGTTCACCAATTTTATGTTGTACATACACGCCTCTCAATACTGTCATAAAACATAAATATTATGACTTTTATGAAATTGATTTTTATTTTTCGTCATGATATAATAAGCATAGCACATTATATCTACGCTGTCAATACAAGGAGGATAAATTTGTGAAAGAAAAAATAAAAATCGGCTATGTCGGCATCGGAAACCGAGGTCTTGGAATGTTCAAAACCATTTTCAC
The DNA here is from genome assembly GCA_045636265.1 of Candidatus Flemingiibacterium sp. Taxonomy (GTDB): domain Bacteria; phylum Bacillota; class Clostridia; order Oscillospirales; family CAG-272; genus Flemingiibacterium. Next base: position 61,576 of record JAZTXD010000170.1, on the reverse strand, counting down.
CGATATGCCCGATGTGGAGATTGCCGCAATTTGCGACCTGTGTCCGGAGAGCATTGAAAGCGCGAAGGAAGTTTGCCGTGAGAAGGGCCGTCCCGAACCGTATGGCACCACAGACTACAAAGATATCCTCAAAATGGACGAGGTTGATGCCGTTATTTTTATGAACGGCTGGAGCGGCAGAGCAGATATGGCGATCGACGCCATGCGTGCCGGAAAATATGCCGCAGTTGAGGTTGGCTGTGCCGATGATATTCGCGAATGCTTCGACCTCGTTCGCGCATACGAAGAAACCGGCATGCCTGTTATGATGCTTGAAAACTGCTGTTACGGCAGACGCGAAATGGCGATACTCAACATGGTAAAAATGGGGCTTTTCGGTGAGGTTGTCCACTGTACCGGCGGATATCACCATTACCTTAACTCCGAGGATATATTCAGAGAGGTGGAGAAGGGCCAGCCCGCGCACTACCGACTCGCACAGTATATGAACAAGAACCGCGAAAGCTACCCCACCCACGAGCTTGGTCCTATTGCGAAGGTTCTGAATATCAACCGCGGCAACCGTATGCTAACGCTCACATCCCATGCATCCAAAGCAGTGGGACTCAAAGCCTATGCAATGGAGCATCCCGAGCTTGGAGAAGAATATGTGAACGCCGAATATAAGCAGGGCGACATTGTCACAACAGTCATCACCTGCGCCGGCGGCGAAACCATTATGATTACACTTGACACAACGCTTCCCCGTGCATACTACAGCAGAAACTTCTCCGTTCGCGGAACCAAAGGCATGTCAAGTGAGGAACGACGTCTTGTTTATCTCGAGGAGCATGTGCTTGCGAGAAAGAACGATCCGACGATACTGCTTGCCAGCTTTGAAGGAAATGAAAACGCGGTGTTTGAAAAATACGAGCATCCGCTCCACGCCGAATATTTACGTGCCGGCGTTAAGGAAGGGCACGGCGGTATGGACTGGCTTGTCGGCAGAGCTTTTGTCGAGAGCGTAAAGCGCGGCGTCAACACGCCTATTGATGCCTATGACACCGCCGCGTGGATGTCTATCGGACCGCTTTCCGAAATATCTATCGCAGGCGGCGGTATTCCGGTGGAAATCCCAGATTTTACAAACGGTAAGTGGCAAAACCGTGAGCCTATAGTCGAGAGCAAATACTGCCTTGACAAGGCTTGCATTGATGAAGACACGAAAGTAATTTTATAAGGAGATACAGTTATGAAAAAAGGTATCAGCATCTGGTCATTCCCCGCGGCACCGTATGCGAAGAATTTTGCACTTGCAAAGGATGCCGGATTTGAGGGCGTTGAGGTTGCGCTCGACGAAGTTGGCGAGCTTTCGCTTGAATCCAGCGAAAAGGATCTTCTCGCCATAAAACAACAAGCTAAGGACAACGGCATCGAGCTTTACAGCATTGCCTGCGGTCTTTATTGGAGCTATTGGCTCAATGCGGACTCAAAAGACGAGCGTGAAAAGGCAAAGGACATTGTAAAATTCCAGCTTAACGCCGCAAAAACTCTCGGCTGTGACACTATTCTCGTAGTGCCCGGAACAGTTCACGCAGATTTTGCCGATCCCAACCGAGTTATCGACTACAAAACTACATATGAGAGAAGCTTTGAGGCTATAAACGAGCTCAAAGAGTACGCAGAAAAGCTTGAGGTGTCGATCGGTCTTGAGAACGTGTGGAACAAATTTCTCATCTCTCCCATGGAAATGCGTGACTTCATCGACAAGATTGGCAGTGACTACGTCGGAAGCTATCTTGACATCGGAAACACACTCGCAAACGGTTTCCCGGAGCACTGGGTACGCATTCTCGCAGACAAGATCAAGAAGGTTCACTTCAAGGATTACCGCGTTGCGGCCGGCGGACTGCACGGATTCGTCGATCTCCTCGCCGGCGATGTAAACTATCCCGAGGTAATGAAAGCACTCACCGAGGTTGGATACGACGGCTGGGTAAGCGCTGAAATGATCCCGAACTACAAATATTACACCGAAACTATAATCTACAACACATCAAATGCCATGGACAGAATACTGGGGAGGAAATAAACAATGTTAAAAGTTGGACTTATCGGATGCGGCTTCATGGGAGCCATGCACGCAAACTGCTACAGAGCAATAGACGGCGTTGAGATCGCCGCTGTTGCGGATATCAGACGCGAGAAAGCCGAGGCACTCGCAGGCGGCGCGGCAATATATGCTGACGGAGCGGGCCTCATCGCCAACGCTGACGTTGATGTTATCGACATCTGTCTGCCCACATATCTGCATGCAAAGTATGCCCTTCTCGCTATGGATAAGGTTAAATATCTGTTCATCGAAAAACCTACCGCACTCACCGTTGACGAGGGCAAGGCGCTTATCGAAAAGGCAGAAGCTTGCGGATGCAACGTACAGATCGGTCAGGTAATACGCTTCTGGGACGAATATGTTGAGCTTGCAAAGATAATTAAGAGCGGCAAATATGGCAAGGTTGTAAACGCAAACTTCCGCCGTATCAGTCCCCGTCCCGACTGGGGCTGGCAGGATTGGCTCCTCAAATACGAGCTTTCCGGCGGTGCGGCACAGGATCTTCACATCCACGACGTTGACTACGTGCTCTCACTGTTTGGAAGACCGCAGAAATACTATTCTGTTAAAAATTCCCTCGGCGAGAAATATTCCTATGTGAACACGCTTATGCAGTATGATAACTTCGCTGTGGGCGTTGAGGGAACATGGGGACTTCCCACCTCGCATCCGTTTGAGGCAACGTTCAGAGTGGTATTCGAGAACGCAGCCGTTGAAAACGCAGGCGGAAAGTTCATGCTGTACACCGACGACGGTGCAAGCGAAATAAAGATCGAAAAGCCCCAGGCAGTCAGCACCGCGAGCGCAGGCGGTAACATCTCCGATCTTGGCGGCTACTACAACGAGCTGCTCTACTTCACAAGCTGCGCAAAAGCCGGCGAAAAGATCGAGCAGGCAACACTTAATGACGGCGTTGAATCGCTCGACTTCTTAATGGAAGAGCTTTCTTTCAAGGCATAAATATTAATAAAAGAGGCGGCAGAGAATATTCTCTGCCGCTTTTTTGTGATAAGGATTTTGGGCGTGCTCAGCTTAAATATAATATTCTTCCATTGTGTCAAGGCACAGGCAGGCAAGCTTGCCGTTATAAACTGCGCCGCAGTCAATACAGATGTTATTCTGACTTCTGTATATCTCCGCCTTGCCGTTTATCGCAAGAGTGGGTGTGTGTCCGGTGACAATGAAGAAATTGTCAGCACTAAAATATTTTTTCTCATAATCGGTACGCATATACGTCAGCTCTTCAAGCGTATAGTCATCAATATCCTTTTCGTCGCTGAAGTTACCAAGTCCCGCGTGTACGAGCAGAAACTTTCTGCCTCCGGCCTCAACAAGCTCATACGGCGAAAACTCCTCAAGATACTCCAGAACGCACTCCCGCTGCTCTATCGGTAACGTCTGAAACTGCTTTATAGTTGATATTCCGCCGTTGAGCTGCCACCCAAGAAGCGATTCCATCAGCTTTGCATCAATATGCGAAGCGTAGTTTTCATCAGTTATTTCGACCGATAAAGTCCGCAGAAGATTAAGTGCCATAAGCTCGTGATTGCCAACTATCGGGTATACATTAGAACGGGTCATCATATCCAAAAGAATATCAACCGGCTGCTCACCACGGTCAACAACGTCGCCCAGAATATAGAGTGTATCCTGCTCATTGAAGCCTATCTTCCGGAGCATGGCAATATACTTTTCATATTCCCCGTGAATGTCTGACATTACATAGATCATAAACTATCCTTTCTTATATGAGCAATCACAAATTTGGTTTGCTGCCCGGCGGCATTGGCGTAATCTTATTTTACCATATAATCTCCAAAGTGTCAATTACCGCACACAAATGCAAGCGTTAATATAAATCCGGCAGAGAATATTCTCTGCCGGTGCATTTTACTGTGAAATTTTGGTAAGCACGAGTGTCTGTGCGCTATTGTCAACGAGATTATTTACGTTTATACCGTTTTCTTTAATTTCTCTACCGGAAAGCTTGGTGTCCCCGAGCATATACTCCGCATTGCCGTCAACAGCCGGATAGATAACAAGCGATGTCATGCACACGAGCTTTGTGAACACCTGAATTACACACTTTTCAAGTGCCGCATCGGAGTATTCGATAGCGATAACCGAATCGCTGTCAACTATGATTCTCGCCACAGCGCTCTTATAGAATTCGCGCTCCTTTTTGTACTCCCGGAAAAGCTCGCTCCAGCGCTTCTTGTATTCTTCCGGGAACGCAGCAACGTCGCAGGAGAAGCCGATAGGTCCGCCCTTTGCAAATGCCTCGGAATAAGAGTCGTCGATGCCCACAAGATAGCTCCAAGTCGCATTGTTGCAGTGTATCATCTTGCCGACAAGTCCGCGGTCAAAGTCCGGGAAGCCTTCGCAATACTTTTCCGCAGTCCAACGCTCAATCACCGATGTGGGTAAGCGCTTCAGCGAATCCTTAAGGATACGCAGTCCCTCATACGGTCCCTGATTGTCCGTGAACCAGAAGCTGTCGGTTATCTTTGCCTGCTCAAGCTCCATGCGCTCACCGCCGCTGGCGCAGTTTGTTATGTAGAGGTTTGGGAATCTCTCGCGCAGGCGCTTTATAAACTCAAACTGTCCCTGCATATAGCGGTAAAACGCACCGCGGCTCGGATCTGCCGGAATTGATGCATTAAAATCAAATTTCACCCAGCCGATGCTGTATTTTTCAATTTGCGATGAAACCGCGTCAAGTATATACTCAAGCGCCTCGGGATTTGCAAAATCGAGGAATTGATTTGCGATAAAATATTCAGGATGTGCCGCTAAATTTTTGCTGAGTCTGCCGGCTCTTTCCGGCTCAAACCAGAGTCCGAACATCATTCCGCGCTCACGTGCACGCTCGGACAACTCGATAAGCCGTCCCGCAGGACCGGTAACGGTATTTTCCTCCCAGTCGCCAACCGACGCGAACCAGTTTCCGCTTCCGTCGCCAAACCAGCCGGCATCTATCATAAATCCCTCAAATCCGAGGTCTGCCGCAGCATCAACCTGTTTGAGAAGTGCGTCTATGTCAAGCTTGTCGAAGCAGTAAAGCCAAGAGTTGTAGAATATCGGCAGCTCACGGCGCGGATAAAGCTCGTTATATACCTCGTGAAGCTTATATGCATCAAGATCAACCTGACTCTCGGCGGTGAAGAATATAACAGTCGGAAGCGTAATGCGCTCACCGGGCGCAACCGCCAAATCAAGGCAGTCATCGTGAAGTCCCATTTCAACAATAACATGCTCGTTTTTGCTGACCGGGAACTTCTTGGCAGTCATGCTCCACTGTCCGTTCGGAAGCAAGTGGAAAACTGTATTCTTACCGGTATATCTGCTGTGGAGCGCCATTATCGGAGCGGCGCCCTCGCAGGTGCGGATGCCGAGTGCGGCTGTTGTAACCTGTGTTACAAGCGGCTGCCATCCGCCTTTGTTCTCATTCTGCCAACCGATGTACTGCGTGTACACGTCATATGCATTGCCGTCCATGTGGAAGCGGCTTGCGATTTTGTATATGTGAATCGGAGCATCCGATGTGTTTTCAAAATAATCCTGACGAATGAGAACACCGTTCGCTTTTTCAGAAAACTCCGCAGTCAGCCGCACGCCGTCAAGCGTGTACTCGAAAACGGTCTTGCCGTCAATTTCGGTGCGTGTATAATCCGAGTTGCCCTCAATAACACCGGCACTTGTATTCACCGAGAAGAGTCCCGACACACCAAGAAACTTTCTGGGTTCAATGTAAGAATCAATACGCATAATTCACCTCATAATATGTATAACTTAAAACGCAAACAGAAACGTTGATGCAAATACGCCCGCAACCGACAGCCATTCCTTCAAAGACAGCTTTTCTTTAAATATATACGCCGAAGTGAGCGCCGAGAGTACGATTACGCCGCCCGAAACAAGCGGATACTGAACAGATGCCGGAACGTTTGATGCAGCTTTTAAGAGAAGGAAGTTTCCCGTATGCGCCGCAGCACCAATAAGAAACATAGTGAGAAGTGGCTTTATTCTGAGAGTTTCGCGTGTTTTTATTTTTGCCTCTGCTTTATTTTTTATGAATCCGAACGGCAGCAGCACCACACCGAAAAGTGCAGTAAGAAAGCAGTAGATAACCGTGAAGCTCACCTCATCTACAGCGCCCGCACTTATCTGATGCGCCTTGGATATAACCGAGGTTGCACCGTTGAGGAAGAATATTACAAGGCAAAGCGCAAAGAAAAGATATTTTGTCCCTTTTGCCCCCTTTGCATCGCCCTCATCCGGTGACTTCTGCCAGACTGCCTGCAAAACTATAAAGAGCGTTAAGAGCACCGCACCGAGTATTTGCCACACGGAAACTGCTTCATCAAGAAAAATGACTCCGTAGAAAAACGGCACCAACATTCCGCCGAGCATCATAAACATGCTGTATATTGCAAGGCTTCCGAGCGAGAGCACCTTGATGCCTACCATATAGTAAGGAACCATAATGCACGCCAGCGCGACTGCAAGAATAACGGAAATCGGCGAAAAATTCACCTTGAATCCGCCGACAGCGAGGTATAAAAGCGTTCCCACAACACCCGTTGCGCTGAGCATAATAAGGGATGTTACAGTGGTTTGCTTTATAACCCTCTCATAAAGCTTTGTAAACGCGAACTGTCCCGCAAAGCACGCGACAGCGAGTAAAATTATAATATAATCAATCATCACACAGCCTCTTTAACTAAATTGTTTTCATCTTTGTATAATGATATCATTCCGTCATGGAAAAGTCAAGTGCAGAAAGATAAAAAATTAAATTTCTCATACATTTGCGCTTGATTTTATATTGAGTTTTCCACCGCCGCATGAAATTCCCACTTATATAAACTGTGATATCGGCGATAATAGTATCAGAGTCGGGCGGAAACGTCAAGGCTCAATTAACAGATGTATCCCGCCCGACACATGCGTGACGGTTTTCGCGAAACATCGCGGAAGATGCGGAATATGTCGATAATATAGATATTTTCCAAAAGGAGAAAACAGACTATGTCTACTAATAAGATTGTAGTTCCCGAGGCTAAGGCAGCTCTCGAGCAGTTCAAGATGGAGGCAGCAAGCGAAGTTGGCGTTAACCTTAAGCAGGGTTACAACGGTGAACTCACTTCCCGTCAGGCAGGCTCTATCGGCGGTCAGATGGTTAAGAACGTGAAACCCGTACGACGCGCGAGATTTGAGCGGGCGAGTAGGATTTTGAAGGAGCATAAAGCTACGGTGAGGTATGAGTTTGGTCTTACGGTTTGACGAGCGTTACGAGCAAAAAATCGTGTCTACATAAAAAATTATGTTTATATATATTGACCAAACCATGGTTTTGGTCTATAATAATAAACATAAGGTGGTATTGACATGAGTAGAAAAGCCGCGACCGTATTGCCGCAGGTCGTAAAAATATTAGCACAAATGGGCGAGCAAATAAAATTGGCACGTCTTCGCAGAAACCTGTCGGTTGGATTGGTTTCAGAGCGAAACGGATCGCTGATGCTTACTTGAGATGAAGGAAGTATAGTTATGTTACTCTTTAAAGACTATTTGAAAAACTTAAATTCAATAAATAATGACAATGAAAAGTTATCTTTTGTTTTAAACGATATTCTAATACACCGTTTGGATGCTGACATATATCCTATATTCAAAGGCACCTTCATTAAAGAAGATAATAACATTCAGGAAATTACCGATTTGTATGGTAATATATTAAATTATCCATACAACACATACAGATATTTTTTCGTTTCTGCTGATAATCTAAATTACAAAAATGATACAAAAGTATTATTTCTTCCCATGCTTGATTCATGTAAAGATGTTAACAACTTACTTAAAACTGATTCTTCTATATGTCGCAGTTTTGATGAATTACATTTAAATGAAACTTCGAGCATTGACGAAATACTTAATGCTATACAATTGGATGAAGAATTCAATCAAGCATTAACCTCTGAACCATATTCCTTGCTAAAAAGATATACTAATGCGCAAGATATTAATAAGCAAATTAAACATAATCGCCGCCGACTTCGTGATATAGGCAGCGAATTAGAGAAGAAAAAAATGTACTTTGAAGAATTGGAGAAAAAAATGGAACAATATAAATCTCTCGGTCTCTATGAATCAACATATAAAACCGAGTTTTTATCCAAGGGAATGATCAATTCCGGACTCGATTTAACGCGCATCAATTCTAAACTACCATACAAATACGACCAAAACAAAGTCGAGCGGTTCCTTATGGCACTCAACACAGATCAGATAATCGTACTGTCTGGCGATCCCGGCACAGGTAAAACCACATTTGCAAGAAAAATGGCTGATGCTATCGGCGCTAAGTGTACGATGATTCAAGTTCAGTCAAATTGGACCGATGCATCTGACCTTATGGGATATTATAACCCAATGCAGGGAACTTATCACAGCACGCCATTCCTTGACGCACTGATTGAAGCTCGAAATGAATACGAACAGCTCGAAGAAAAATCCCGCCTACATATCATTTGCCTCGATGAAATGAACCTCGCAAAGGTTGAATACTACTTTGCATCGTTTCTATCTATCCTGACATATGAAAAAGCCGATGCTGATCGTACCATACGCCTATTACCATACAGCATCAACAAATGGGTTAACAATCGGTTGAAGGAGCACGAAAAGGGAATCAACGACGAAGACAAGCGTAAAACCTCACTGCTTGCAGATTATCGCGACTTTCAACTCCCTCCAAATGTGCGCTTTGTCGGAACGCTGAATATGGATGACACAACCAATATGCTCAGTCCCAAGGTTATCGATAGAAGCTTTTTTATCGAGTTCAAGCGCGGCGATGGTGATAGTGTAAACGAGAAATTCCAGCCCAATGATGAATCATACTATCCTTATACCCAATTCGAGCAAGATCCTTCTAGCTATAACTCCGTTTTCAAAAACGAAAACCCGCGTTTTGAGAAGTTTGCGAAAAAAATGTATGCGTTGCATACTGTATTAGGGTTATCGGATGATATGTTTGCCGACCTCTCAGCCCTCTCCAAGCTCTTGCCTGCGATAAATTCCGAAGTGGATTGGGGAAAATTCAATGATAATTATAAGGAATATCTCAACGTATCCGAACCCGACAAGTCCAAATGGCCGCTTACAAGTGCTCGCTGTGGAAAAATCCAAAGTTCATATTGGATAGACTGATCTGTGAGGAAATAAAATGAAAATTGTGCCCGCGAAATTTCGATTTAAACCGAATGAGGAAAATTTCAAATTTTCAAAGATACAACTTGAAACTATTCAAATCGGTGAGATAGAAGTTTCAGATGAACAAACCGGAGAAAAGCGCTGGCAAATACCAACCCACGACTACACTCCCGGTGCTGATTCATACAATCAGATTGCATTCAAATTGGAGCTTGATAACGGCGATTCATACAAAAAAGAAGATCTGAAATTATCCATTAACGATTCAGTTCGTGCCGACGGCAAGATTAAGTGGAACGATCTCGTAGAAGATAATGAATCCAGCTGGTGGTATCAAAACACATCGTACAAAACATCAGTACAGAACGGAAATACTGTATACACACCTAACAGGGGCGATGTTGACTGTATCACAGCCGCAGGGGTATTTCGCGTTTTTGTGAAAGTCAAGAATACCGACAAAATCATTTACACATCTCCATGGATATATGTTTTGCCATCCGGAGTCACAGTTAATGAGTATCTCGTCATGCTGAATGACCTAATTTCACTGCACGATGCCTTCGTGACAAGGTCAAACTCTGCTGTTGGAATCGGTGAGGCTGTGGATGATTTGGAGGAATGGGTAACACGAATGAAGCATGTTCTTGGCAGAATTGAGCGAAATCCGGCGGTAAATTTAGAGAAGTGCTATACCAAGACACCTGTTCACAAGCTTCACAAGTTTGATTCGCGCGTTTTCCGCGATTATATGCGTTCAGGCGGTGCAGGTAAGACTGCAAGTATTGATTACACGGAGAGTCTTGATGTATATGAAAACCGCGTGATAAAAACATTTTTGGAGAGGCTGAAAAATTCATATGATAGTATTAATACATATTACAAACCTGAAAAAGCTCCTAAAATGACATTATCCCCACCAATCGCATCAAACACGCAACAAGGCAGATACAAGTATCTCGGAACAACTATAAAAGATCCCCTATGTGAACAAACCAACCTGGAAAAGAAAACACTTAAACTCTTCGTATCTAAAAAAGATCCAAGCAAGCTCGGAAAAATTTGCTTTTACCATAAAAACAGATTCTATAAAATATTTACCAATGAACTGAATGATTTAAGCAATCGTACCCCCGACTCGCCGTATGTGCCCTTTCATAAGCAAGGAACTGTTCCATCAAGCTGGGCGATAGAATACTATACTTCGAACAAGGAAGAAGCATTAAGATTTTGTACTATTCTGTGTAAGCTATTTACCGCTTCTAACGAACAGGAAGATTGGATGGAAGTTGAGTGCGCCATGCGCATTAATAATAGCTACAACTATGTAACTGCACAAGGAACCTATGAAATAATCAGTGGTATTCCCAACACCAACAATGATTATAATTCCATATATAAAATCGAAGATGCATACTCTGAACAATTAAAGAAAAATGGATATAATTTTGACATTCGTGACCCAGATTATGAAAAAGAGTTTCTTGAAAGAAGTGCAAAAATCAGATCGGACTACAATAATACATGTACCCAAGACTGTACTAAATACAATGACGCATTTGAAAAAGCAAAGCTTCTTTTAGATTATTCTAAATGGATCAATGGGATCCCGTCAGAATCATCTTTAACCTTTCCTCCTTCAAAAACGCCAAAATTCGCAAGAGATTATAACTACCGCGAAATTTATGACCTCATGGCGAAAATGGTAAACACACACTATATTTTGAGCGGTCATCTCGATGTAAATGCCTTCGGTGTAAGAGACACGCATGAAATATATGAGTATTGGATATTTTACAAAATTTTGTCTCGCCTGATCGAACTCGGATTTAATCCCGATAAACCAGAATCCGGAGAAGCGCTTGCCGCAGAAACGATTCAAAAAAACATTTTTGATCAATTCGTTAGGGAAGGTGGAATATCGCACAAAGATTTTCAAATTCGGCTTTGTAAAAATATTAATGGTGAGTATTTGAGAATTGTTTTTTATTACAATCATGAATTCAAAAATATACATAACGAAAAAAAACGCACGCCAGATTATGCAATATTTTTCCCAGATAATGGACATTGGTACTTCTTTGATGCTAAATACAAGAAGTTCTCCGAAACTCATCAAAAGAAAGAAGTACGTGATGTTGCAGCGAAAAAATATGTTGAGGATATGGAATGTTTTTCTTTAATCCCCAAAAGGCCAGAAGATCCTCCTCCCAAGATAATGGGGTCATATCTGATAGTTGCAGAACCATGTGTTTCTGAATCAACGACCGACGGATTAAAAATGTTCTCAAGGCTACTTGACATAGAATATTTAACCAATGGCGAAACTCGTCTGTATGGCGAAGAGCTTAAAAGTGCGGTTACTGATTGTGGTCCCCATCCAATTGGAATGGTACAATTAACGCCGGGTAACGAAACAGCGTTCAATGCGCTTTTCAAGCTCATTTTTGAGTATAAGGAACAATCCTGTAATGTATGTTGGGAATGCGGCAGTACAAATATCTCCAAAAAAACTCTGCTTACCATGAGTGGTGCTGAAAAATATTATGTAACCTGTAAAGATTGTGGAGAATTCAGAGTTGAAACACATTGTGATGTTCCCGGCCAAAATCACATCTTAATCAAGCATGAGTTTGATAGTTATCACATGCCTCTAAAAACGAAGGATAATACACTTACAAACTGGCATGTAAAATGTCCTTATCCACATGATTAAACGCCATCCTTGCGCATGTATGAAACTGGTCACCGTATGATTCCAAGTTTTGAAGAATGTGATCAAGATGATCCTCTCTTTTAGATGTGAAAACCCGCATTACGAGCTAATAATGCTAGCAATGCGGGTTTTACTATCTATATCCGTACACTCTTAATCATTTACGTAGTACATTTCTTCTGCCTTCATCAATAGCCAGTTAAAGAAGGCGTCGGAAACAGAAAATGCAGTACCTATCAGAATCAAGAATCGTGATGTGGGTATCAAATCGATGTTCATCAAATTTTGTATCTCTGATAAACCGTTAATCAGCGTTATGATAATACAAACGCAATACAGTGTTAAAAAGGTAATTGAAAGCACTTTAAATAGCTTAGATTGCAAATTTAGCGCAGAATAACCTCTGTCTGACAACAGTTCTTCGGGTAATAATAAAACATCATCGCCTATATCATCATCGAACTCTTCGCTATTATCGGTGCAGAAGTGGGACAGGGCCATATTGTGGCTATTTATAATTCGTTGTGTAATTATATAATATTTTACAACAATAGACACAAATACAATCTCTGCGAAGGCAATATAGATGATTCCATCTGTAATGCTCCAGCCAGTATCGGCAAAACCGCTTAATAATAGTGGAGCAAGTGCACAGATCTGAAATATAACGATAGAAACAACAATCATTATAGCGATAATTCTTTCTTTAAGGGTCATATTACTATATTCATTTCTCATCTTTCCTTACTAACCTCAAAACGGGAGTTCATCGTCATCTTCAAATTCAATATATTCTGCGTCGGAGTCGCTTTCATCTTCAAAAACTTCAATCCGCGGCAGATCACATTCCGACAAATTCTCGCTGTAATAGCGTTCCTTGATATCATCATATATTTTTGAAAGAATACCGGCATCGCCGATAAAGCCACAGCTTGCGCTATAAGACAGCCTCTCACAAGTCTTTCGGACGTATGGCGAATAATATTCGAAATCTATCTCCGCGAGCCTTGAATAGATGAGCATTTTTTCGTTTTCGATGTTTTGCGCCTCGTATACTTCACAATCAGTTGTGAACACAAGGTCAAGTACATCGAATATTGATTCCACATACACGCGCATCTGCGAGCCTCTCTTTGCTTTTAACCCACAAATAACCTTGACAATAGGGCGAAGCGTGTTTCTGCAGAACTCTTTGGCATCCTCAACCTTTTGGACGAGCTCTTTATTTGTAATACGTCCCATTTCGTACTCATTGATTAACTTATAGTTGCTTCGCGCCCACTTGTTGATATTGTTTATCATAACATAATAATCATCGAAGGTGGGCATTGCATATTTCCACACTGCACGTTTTATTTCAGGGCGAAGTACGATTTTATCTGGCGACCCATCATTTCGTATTAGATATATCCAATGATTAAGGTAGAACGTATTAAAGCTGAAATCCTCGCTTACGTTCACAAACTCATCAAACATATCTGCGCTCATGCCGTCGTCAGGTAATAACGCTAAATTTTTTAGCATTACTAACTCTTCGTCGCTAATCTTATCTAAGTTGAGCTTTTCCACTTTAAGATCGGCAAAGGTTGCTGCTTCTTCGGCAGGCCACTCTTTTTCGTATTCTCTCCCAAATCTTTCATCAGGTCTATGCCAGCCGTCCTGCTCCATTTCACGGTACTCTCGCGGAGTATATCCACTGCATTTCCAATTGTTAAAGTTATCGTGTATATTGTCCAGAAGCGTAATCAGAGTGTCTCTTGCCTTGATCTCGCCAAATGTTTCGATGAGTTCAACCGCAATTAAATTATATATTTCATCACGCTCGCTTTGAATGCCGGAAATAGTGAGACAGCTTTCAACGCTAAGGCGCATACTACGTGCCGTTTCAGGAGTACAACCGTAGCACTCCACACAATATTTATCGAACATCCTGAAAGCTTCGTTTTGCTTACATTCGATGTCTGATATGCTTTTGCCTAAATTCTCTCTGTGGAATAGTTCGTTATACTCCGACGGGATGTAGATGTCAACCTTTTTCTGACAAGCAATAATTTCGTCAGGGTTGTCAATAAAGAAATTTGATAAGTAGTCCCCTTCCTCTACTATCGACCAAAGCGGCATAACGACGTCGTTTGAAGTTCCAGAAATCTCGCTATTCTCGCACAGTGCCAATCTCACCGCAAGCGAGCTTGTAAACGGATGTAAAAACAGCGGCTCAAAATAAAGCGACGCAAATATGAGTTCTGCATACGACCAGCTTATTACTCCGTATACCTCCATCAATCTGTTTATGTAGTTGGCTCGCATGGATATCATTTCGCGATCGAGATCAAGTTGGGCCTCGGAGTATGTACGTCTGCCGGCATCTGCAGGCGTAGCAATACATTCATTTACAAAGTCAACTATTTCATCGCAAATTATATCTGTACCCTTATTGATTCGGATGTATAGACCACCAAGATACAGCCAACTTTTCAGGAAATCGTCTTTGGGATTTTTATGTATTTTTGTACGATTTCCCTTAAGCGCATTTTTTAGAATTATTTGCGAAAACATGGCTGCATCAATGATAATTTTTTCAACTCCACTGGTGGATTTGTCGTGCTTTCGCGTGGCTCCGTTTACAGCTGTGTTGAAATAATCCGTCTGTGCTTCCTTGTTCATCAGAGCAAAGCAGGTGAATAAATACTCTTTATTCGTTATTTCGGGAACAAGAATTTTTTCTATGATAACTTCCTTCGGAACCGCGGAGGCATCACCTCTGAAAAATCTACACATTTTCCTCAAATATACTACGTCATATTGTGCCAATGCATCAGCTAATTTCATTGTTTCTCTCCTTTGTTTTGAAAGTATTATTTATCCTTATATATCTGGGTAATATCATGGTCACTTGATATATCGCCCATAATTTCAGCGAACTCTTTTGGAAAGTGGATTTTATACCACATCATTTCAACAGCTCGTTTAGCGTGAGTTACCCCTTGCGCCTTGGAGAAAAGAAATCTAATGGCTTTAATGGAGTTTACAAACCAATCTTCGGCTCCCATACGCTTCAATTCCGCTAAAATATGAGGGGGAATACCATCCTTGGCATAGCGTCCGTGCCGTACATCATCCATCACTCTATACGCAAATCCCGTTTCGTAAATCTCGCTATGCTTCAGTTTATTTTTTACATAGTGAAAAACATCTTCAGGATAGGCAATTACATTGCCTATCGGGAATCCAGCTTCTAGTAATATTGCGGCGGTCTCGTACCAAGTATTTACTCCGCGCATCACTCCAATAAACTGTATCAGATCGTGATATGATTCAGGCTTTGCTACATCTAATAATTCCTTTGCAAGCTTGAAAGAAAACTCCGGAATTCCGGCTGTATCACCTTTGCAAAGCTCCGATATTAGCTCATCAAATTCTATGGGTATCGTTCCAATTTGCTCTCCGACCGATTCTCTTAATGACTTAATGTGTTCCAATTCATCATATATGCATATTGTTATCGAAAATTTTACAGTGTTAGAAAAAATAGCAACTTTACGTACTCTGTTTACGGTAATATCTTTGTAGGTGAACTTGCATCCGCTGAAATATTGCTCAACTATGTCCTGTGCCATTTTAAAAAAGTTTTCTGTTACCGACACGCAGAAATGTTCACTGCGCAAACTCTCATGTGTAGCTTCATACGGCAAGTCGTGTCCGTCCGATTGCATAGCAGCCCCGCACGAGCACTGCCTTTCGGGAAGATCCCAGCCATCCCGAACGCTGTCATCAAATATAATCTTATGGCACACGGGACAGTGGTAATGCGGCTTCAAGGGATTAACATCTGTTGTACCAAAAAGATATGATATAAATGATGCACCTACCGCTCCTCTAATCTCAAAGCCTTCACCGCACGCCTTTGCGGCATCAGCCATCACTGCGAGCAAATTAAGATATATAATGATATCGGTATTTCGCATCTCGGCTTGCTCAAAATAAAAGCGATTGAGAATCTCCACCGGCAGAGGATCTTCGTATTGCTTACGCATAGCCTCAAACGCCTTGTTCCATAACTGCTTTTTCATTGCAAAAGCACCTATTCCTTTCTTTTTCTCATAATAATTATCTTTACACGTCAACAGTTCATCAACGCTTATTTCAAGTAATTCGCCAAGCTTATAGAGAACACTGATCTTTGGTTTAGAAGAACCGTTCTCTCACCAAAATCTTTTATTGCACTAAAGTCCCCTCTCCGCGCTGGTATGCTGCGAATATTTCCATTATTTCTTCACGGGAAAGCACACTTTTCTCAAGAAGTGCCTCTATGAAAATATCGGATAATCGCTCATACGCGCGAAGTATAGTGCGGGCTTCCTCCGCGGCGTCTTTGATCATTTCAAGGACTGTTTTTTCGATGTCTGCGCTTTTTGACGCATTACCGCTGTAATCGCCACTATCTCTGTCAGAGCAAAAAAACTCAATGTTCATGCATCCACTTGAAACAATCTTGCTCGCAAGGTTATATGCCGCCCTTATATCATGTTCCGCACCGAAATAGCACTCCTCAGGCATATACAACTCCTCATTGGCTTTGCCGGCTAGCAGTGTAGTAATTTTTTTCTTCATCAGCCGGGAATTGCGCAAAACAGCCCCACCGTGTGTTTGCTTTACATGCCCCATAGTATTTCCTTGCGGTAATATGGATGCGCCCGACACGTTTTCCTTGTCTGTCACAAGAGAAACAACGAGATGCCCCACCTCATGGATAGCAACAATTCGCTTTTCCTCCTCGCTCATCTTTACTTTTCTTACTACACCGCTGAATGCCAATCTATCAGCCGCAGAAGTTATGCTTTCCATCGTTATCTCATCGCGATCATTAACAATAGCTTCAAGAGCAGCTTCATTCAGAACACTTTCAATATCGGCGCCTGTATACCCATCCATCAATCTTGCGATGATGTCCAAATCAGTATCATCAGACATATTAAGCATACGGGCATAGTGTTCAACAATGGCTTTTCTGTCTAACTCATTTGGTAGTGGGATTTTTATTATTCTGTCGAACCTTCCGCATCTCGTAAGCATTGCTGGTATCGCATGCACATCGTTCGCTGTGGCAACGATGGTAATCTTATCTTGGGAATGTCTGTCTATAACCTTCAAAAGAGCTTTTGTAACTTTGCTTACTCTGTCTTCTGCCGACATATAGACATAAAAAGCGATTTTATCAAGCTCATCAATAAAAATTATCGCCGGTTGCTGTTCCGTTGCTTCTTTGAATTTGGCATCTATGTAGTGTACGACGTCCGTTTCCAAATCTATAGATCCGCCATCAATCCTCACACAGTTAACACCGGATTCGTTTATAAATGCCTCCGCGAGAATAGTTTTACCCACTCCTGGTTCTCCAACCAGAAGAACTCCTCTTGGCAGACGTATGTTTTTTTCGTTTAACATCGCCGCCTTCTTAAACAGTTCACAGACATTCTTTAAATTCTGCTTTTCACCCTCGTAGCCTGCAATCATAGAAAAGTTAGTGTTTTTCATATTACATATTCCTCCTTATTTCAACAACCAATTAAGCATACATCTTCGTATTCATAGATTTCACGCAGCACACAACGGTTCATATATCTCTTTTTTGTATCCCGCTATTTTTTTCGTACATACCATCGTAGCACTGGAGATACGACCTTGTGTTGGGAGCATATTATATCATGAGTCAAAATAAAAATCAATAAGTTTTCGGTGGGTTGTGAAACGCCGTTTCACAACCTATAAAAATTACATTGACGGGTGTAGCCATGTACGGAATCACTAAGGGATTCATTGAGATTGTTATGGGCGAAAGTGATTTGTCAACCTTAGCCGACCAGGAGAACCATGAGCGTTGGTTGTTCATAAATGTGAATGGATATTTTTGTTATAATATCTGAAAAATAGGCGTGCCGATTGACACAGTAATATGTTTGTGGTACAATATGTGTATATAGAATTTTTAAGGTGAATTGGCATGGATAAAGAAACACATTGCAAAACTAAGGGGGGTAACCACGTACTTGGAAAGCATCTTTTTAATTACTATGCCAATTACGATGATTCAAACTGGAATGTCGTTTGTCCTGTTTGTAATACTTGTTTGGATACTACCTTGAAATCGTAGCAAAATACAACAAGTACGCCTTATGTTTAAGTAGAAATTGATGAAATATAGCACGAGGTAACAAGCTATGCCTAAGAAATACTACCTATACTTAGATGAAAGTGGAGATTTTGACAAAGATACACAAAACCCGAAGAAAAAGCAATGTCTTGTCGGCGGTTTTTTGTGTGATGTTGAAATAAACCTTGATAAACTGAA
This sequence comes from Candidatus Flemingiibacterium sp., assembly GCA_045636265.1. Taxonomy (GTDB): domain Bacteria; phylum Bacillota; class Clostridia; order Oscillospirales; family CAG-272; genus Flemingiibacterium. The sequence goes on along the minus strand of JAZTXD010000170.1, from coordinate 43,198 downwards.
AAAGCAAGTAATTGACTGTTGGAAAACGGCTGTGCCTGAGGATGCAGAATTAGACAATAGTGAAATCTTCAAAAAAGTTAATCATGCGACTGAGTTAGTAATAAAAGGCACCATCACACAACTTCAATGTGCTGAGCTTCACAAGCTTATAATGGAATTGGCACAAAAAAATGGCGAACTAGTAGTTTTTGAAAACTTTGAAAAAGCATACATAGTCGATAGCACACGTACCTATATAAACATTTTGGCTGACGGTGTTGTACAACTATACTCAAAGCTGGCATTGGAAAACCCTAAAGATGATATCGAGTTGAATGTTATAGCAGGATATCGGCGTGATATGACATGCAACGAAATAAAGTATATTCCCATAGAGGAATATACCAAACAGCTCAATGAAAAGATTGTGATAAATAGGATAAAGAACACATTGCCTGTAACAAGGAGCAATAAAGCGCCCATCACGGTGCGGTGTGAAGATGACAAGGGCAATTCTGCGCTGGTATTATGTGACTATATTTGTCATTTCTATTTCACGAGGAGTAGTGCGTGTTTTAAAGAAAAAATGCAGGATGGTTCTTCTTATTCTACACGGCTCAAGGCGATGTATAAGGAAGAATTTATGTTTACGCTAAAAGGAGATACAAAAAAGGAAAGAGTTTATGCTTTAATAAATGACCAAGCATATGCTGCGGCATTATATGAAATATGTACCGGCAAAATGAATCCAAAATTTTTGCCGATAGTCATTGATAATCTTTCTTCTCTTAGCGAAAAAGCTATACGTAATCATCTCAATGCATTATCTGACTATTTGAATACAATTATTGCGAGCTTACGTGATTATGAATTGGGGTTAAGCTTCATTGAATCTGCTGAAAAAATTGCATTTGCTTTAAGCGATAGTGGAAGACGTGATCCATTTTTTGAATTTGACATTTTACTCCACAAATTAGCAATATACGACCATCAAGGCAAGCTATTTGAAATGGAGTCACTGTTTGATAAGGCGAATGAACTGCTCCCTCTAATTATCAATCATGCAGAGAATTTGGATTATGTACTAATGTACTATAACCGTTATTCTATTTACCTGTTTGATACATTTCAAACTGAAAAAGCATGTGAGTTGATAGAACGTGTAATAACGAGCTTTGCGGCATATGAATTAATGGTAAGCGAATTAAAAGATATTGCAAATTCTATGAATTTCATAGATGGTCCACATAACAATGAATTCAGATCTATCAATTTAGGGAAGCTATTCGGAACGCAAGTTCAGAATATTTGCTATTTGATGAAGCAGGGATGTGGTACATATGAGCAGGCTGTTGAGATGAGTGACAATGCGATTAAGCATTTAGCTGATAGAAAAGGCGATTTAAACCGCCAATTTCAATATCGTTTTGCGGTTGAACTTGCAAACAACAATTACGAAGAGGCGGAGCGCTTGCTGCTTAAGGGGTGTGAACTCAATAGCTTGCAAGAGATTATGACGAAAAAGTCTCCCCCAAATGATGCTTTTACGTGGTATCACGTTTCTGCATTTCTTAAGGCATTGGTTGAGGCAAAAGGTAAGAATGCAAAAGGAAGCGGCATTTTACGTCAAATCAACCAAAGCAACAAGTGGTTTTTCCTTAGTGCAGATACTCATCCTTGCTTTGAAACATGTGCTAATTTGGGGGCGGCACTGTATAAAATGGGAGCACCTATTGAAACGGTATCAAAATATTATTTGTCAGCTATAAAAAGTAATAGTGCAGAAGCTTTATGCTTTAGACTTATCAAACTAATGATTGCTGCAGAATACGCGTATATTTTAATTCAAAATAAGCATGTTGATGTTGCTTCTGTTATAGGAAGTATGAAAGATGAAATCCAATCCTTAAAAACGGAAAAACTAATGCCGAGCATTTTGGGTGTTGTAAATCAAGCTGAAGACATTATTAACAGTAAGGCGTGGGATGAACTTATCCCATTTTCGCATAAAAGGCTGTATTAAATTCTCTCTTATCAGCTTCCACAAAAATCAATAAAAAAGCAAGAGCACCTACATTATTGTTTGTAGATGCTCTTGCTTCATTTGTGAAACGCCGTTTCACTACACATTATGAGCCTATTGACTATGGTGTTTTGATATGATATTATGTTGATATAGCAAACAGATACATAGAATTATTTATAAAGTGTAATCTAAACAGGAGATTAAAATGATTGATAATTTGAAGAATAAACCAAGCGGAACCGCAAAAGAAATCTTCGTTCCAACACCGGATGTCTGCAACCGCAGCGAAAAAAACAACTGTGATATTGTTGTTATCGAGGATGACTATGACTTTGACAATATGATGACAGAATATCCGTATGAGTATAGAAATTCAAATATGCCACTGCTATGCCGAGAATGCGGCTGTGGTAATTATCCTGAGTGCAAATTGGGGTGCCCATATTTTGATGACTAATAGTAAAAGGATATAAATTTCAAAACGGAAATCGTTTCCCACTTATCTAATGAATATGTGAAAACCAAATTCCACGGTTATATGCGCTCATACTATTATACTGACGATAGAAAAGTCAATATATTGACTTTTTGACAGATTTGTGCTACAATAAAAGTGGTCATTCTCCATGTGCAGCGAAACAGTAATTAGTAAAATAATTATTTTTATTAACCGATTATTTTTATTAATTATGAAAAGGAGAATTTACTATGATCAGTAAAAACGACAGAATTGTTTTCGCACGCCACATTTTAGGGGCTTACTGCCCTGATCGGTTGGGGGAAGCTGCCAAGGTTGCAGGTGTAACCAAGAGAACAGTCTATGGCTGGCTCAGCGGTGATCACCTGATTCCAACCGAGAAGGCTCTCCTCATCGGTCGAATGACCGGAGTCTCTGTTACCAGTAATGGTAAGGAGCTACGCCTTTCGAGTTTTATTGACTCGGAAGGCGATTTTTTTATTGAACAACGTACAATGTACCTACCATTTTCTATTCTCCAATGCCAATCCAATGAGCCTATCCGCCTGATCTGCCATAAACAGCGGAATATTCAACACATCGCCGTCAAGCTTCAAATTATCCAGCGAAAAACGCACGCGAAGCTTTGTTTGATCGGCGAACAATTCCTTAAACTTCCTTAAACTCTTGCTCGTAGTGTTAGCTTCGGATTTCACTTCCACGGGGAAGATATCGTTATCCCTCTGAATGAGAAAATCCACTTCATAAGGAGGATTCGTTTGACTCCAATAGCGCGGCATGACCTCAAATTGCGTGACCAGCGTCTGCAGAACGTAATTCTCGGTCAACGCTCCTTTGAATTCTGTAAACAGTCGGTTGCCCTCGCCGAATGCTGTCGGGGCAAGCTGTGCCAAGCGGCGCAGAAGCCCGACGTCCACCAAATAAATCTTGAATGCGGACAAATCATCATAAGCAGACACGGGAATTCCGGGAGCAGTACTTCGGTAAACCTTATGCACCAATCGGGCATCCACAAGCCATTGCAGTGCGTCTTCATATTCCCTTGCTCTCGCGCCTTCTTTGACAACCTTATATATGAATTTCTTGTTTTCTCTTGCAAGCTGGGATGGGATGGACTTCCAGATCATCGAGATCTTCGGGAACTCGCTGATATTCGGATGCTTGGCAAAATCGCGTTCGTATGCACCGATGATATTCGACAGCGATTCCTGCATTGCGTTAACATCCCGCGCTTCCGTCCACATGAGTACCGATTCGGGCATACCGCCTGTGACATAGTACATTTTGAGTTTTTCGTACAGCGGATTGAAAAAGGCATCCGGAATTGGCTCAATGGTATCCACGCTGTCAAGGTACGCCGCAAGATTCTCGTCACCGTTGGCAAGCAGAAATTCCGTAAAGGTCATCGGGTCGATCTGCATAAAGTTGACCTTGCCCACGGGGAACGCGGACGGTTTTGCCAAAGCGATACCGAGAAGCGAGCCTGCGCAGGCAATATGATACTGCGGCGCGTTCTCGCAGAAATATTTCATGGAATTGATAACCTTCGGGCAGTCCTGCACCTCATCGAAGATAATAAGTGTCTTCTCTGGCACAATCTTCTGTCCGCTTGCAAGCATCAGGTTTTGCAGAATTCGGTCTACGTCCTTTGTAGTTTCGAAGAACTGTTTGTATTCCTCGTTTTCATCGAAGTTGAAATAAGCGGTGTTTTCATAATAACGTCTGCCGAATTCCTTGAGAATCCAAGTCTTTCCCACCTGACGCACGCCTTTGAGAATCAGCGGCTTACGGTAGGGGGAATTCTTCCACTCAAACAGGCGCTTTAATATCAATCTTTCCATATCTTGTCCTCTATCACACTTTTACAGGAGTTTTTGTGCTGTTTCATCACACTATTATTATACACCGATTTCACCGAAAAATCAACGGAGTCACATAATTATTTACAATTAGGCTGGTTTCGATCACATTTTTACATGGTCGTGCGACAGAGTTTATCACATTTTATCAAATAAAACATTTTCGTCATTCTCTCTGGACATTTCACTCTTTCTGTGATATGGTGTGTACTGCCACGAAAAGGAGGTAGTGTACATGGCGAAATATCAACGAAAATTTCATAATAACAGAGCGGCTCTGAATCGGTGTTTACCGAAGCGGAGCCGCTCTCTCATTACGGGGAGGTGAGAAAAATGAGCATTCTGGAAGACCTATGGTTCGGCAACATCTCCCCATGGGAGCGACCGTTCAAGAAAGACAGCGCGTATGCGGAACTGCTGGCACTGGTGGTTCGACATCAGGAAGACCTCCTCGGACGGCTGAACGATGAGGAAAAGGCAATCTTCGAAAAATATGCCGACTGTTCCGCCGAGATGCACGATTTAACCGAGCGCGAAGCATTTATCAAGGGATTTGCAATCGGCGCACGGATCATTGCTGAAGCAATGACAACAAAAATATCGGATGAATGATGTAAATGGTGGAAAAAGCGAAATCTCCGGCGTATCACAGCACTCGTCGCACAAATATAACTTCAAAGGAAATAACGCAACTTGAAAGTGAGAGGCACATAATCCTCTCACTTTTGTATATATGATTTGTCCCCTGCCGTTTGGCAAATACGTTCTTTTATCAGATCAATCTCCTGCGTCGGAAACCACACTGTCATCGTCCGCCACGGAAGCTTGCGTTTTTCATCCGCCAATCGCCGTCTATTCAGCAGTTCCGCCGCAAGCTTGGCATACCGATGACTGAGCGTGGTATCACCTTCAGCAAGTTCTATCACTTCATGGTCGATCGTGTCTTTCCTCGAAATATCCACCGCAATTACGCCGCCTTCTGCTTCGCATCGTGGAAAGTAGTTGTAATATACGGTGTTCTTCTTTTTCTCGTACCCCTCCGGTGGCGAAATGCGTACAACTCCCACCGAATCGGTATAGCGAATTGCACTCAACTCCCCAACAATTTTGTAATGAAGCGCACCTTCCGCCTTGTTGATTCCCGATTCGTCGGCATAGCCGTACTTCATAGAAAGATCACTTTTTGAAATTTGCGGCAATATTTCAAACGACTTCGTATCCACACCGTTGACATCCGCGAACAGCTCCCGTTCTGTCGCCGTCAGGGGCACAAACGCCGCTGTGAACGCGTTTCGCAGTTCCTCACGCATAAGTGGGGCATCGATCGGTTCCGCGCTCGTGTCGGGCAACGTATCGGCGTACGCGCATCTCGGCTCGCGACCGTGATATTGCTCGGGACTCGGCTTATATGAAATCGGCAGAGCATCCCGCCAACCTGAAAGCATCCGTAAAGCATAGCGTATATCCCGCTTCGTGAGCTTGGACAGTTCGGTCAATGTCTTCGCCTCAAACTGCTCAAGCGTCAGATTTTCTTCGCGGTATTTCTTTGCAATTACCGAAATCTTCCGCCAATTAGCATATACCTTTTCATTGACCGTGACCGCACCGATCTGTTTTGCTACCATCTTGTGCCATGCACGGCTGACCTTCAGCTTGATGATCTGCAGAAGCGGAATCGGATTCGCAGGATCATACTTCAGAAACTCCTCCCACAGAATGCTGACAAAAGTGAGCTTCAGATCGGCGAAATAGCTTAAACTAATGGCGTAGGTTTCGATAAATCGCATGGCTCGGCTGTTGAGAATACCTTCGTAATAATGCAGAAAATGTGCGATATATATGTTATTTCGCTCCCTTATAGCGCGGATAAAATACTCGTTGTAATCTTCCGCTCGCTCCGGCACCGGGCGAAGTTGATACATCCAATGGTATTCGCCTTCTTTGAACCATTTCTGATTCACCCACCCGGAATCTGCGTACTTCTCGCCCTCCTCGATCAGCTCGGAATGAAACAGTTTCAGTTTCAAGATATCATCGTTTATCTCCCACAGAAACAGTTCCCGCGCTTCGATCATTGCCTTGATTTTGGTAACACTCTCGTCCTTGCGAAGTTCGCGGTCGGAAATACCGGCGAGCAGTTTGTATGCATTTGTTTTGTACGAATCGTTATCCAACCGCGAACCTCCTTTTAGTGTTGCTTGAATATGTGCTCCAACTCTATATCCGCCTTGTACTGCTTTTCAGCGTACCCCGGGTCGCGTATCGCACGGTCATAGCAATCCTTGACATACGCGTCCGCTTTTGCACATTCTTCCTCGCTTATCGTTCCGCGACTCTTTCTCTTGCGGATGGCATCATCGCATTTCTTCCAAAGAATATGCAGCGGATTATCTGCTGCCGCTTGCTTGTTAGCCTTTGTTTCCGCTGTCGCAGTCCGACGATTCTTGGCAAGCTTGTAGCAGGGATACTTCTCCCCGGGCGGTGGTGTCTGGCAGTAGAGTTGGCGGTGTCCGGTTGTCATCAGAAAATACCGTACGCAGTATTTGCATTGCCACAAATAGTGTCCGCATGCAAGGGCATCGAAGAAATCGGCGACAAAGAAATCCATCAGTCTGCCGTAGTAGATACGCTTCTTGATTTCAACGGCATCGGGCATATTTTCATCAAATGGAATCGCCGGAACAATCGTAGCACGCGGACGCATGGTCACGCTTTCCGCGCACTCAACAGGATTGGATTTGTCAAGCAAATCGGCAACCTCACGGCTCGAGAAGAAAATCAATGCAAGATTGGCAAGGCTCTTTGTATCACGGCAATTGTGCTCCACTGCATTTTGCGTGAAATTCAGTATGAGCGTTGCAAAATTTGCTGTATCGGTGCAGAGGTACATATATATGTTCACAAAGGCGGCGAGCATCTGATACCATCGGTTGCTGTGCTTGAAATTGGGATTCTCCTGCGATTCATGCTCCAAGATTTTCAGATGCTCGCCCGAAAACACATCTAAAACAACCTCTCGTGAACATTGCGTATCAAAATGCGAGAACGGCGGTGTGTCTTTTATGAAGTCTATGACTGCAAGAATTCGCTCCTTGACTTCACGGTAATTCTCAATTTTGAACGTACACATATCCGCACGCAGAAAGCTCTGTCGCAGATATCCGCCAAGCAGCAATAGCTCGGTGATATACTCCCTACCGAGCATACTCACTTCCCATGCTATCTGACCATGAGGCACCGTCACGTCGTTTATTGCAATTTCTTTTGCTGTACTGTCAACACAGAAGTAATCAAAATTACAGATGCCTGTCTTTTTCGTTTCTATCAGTCGTTTGTCCATCTTACCTCAATCATAATTTCTTCACGATCGTTCTTCGCACGGAGAACGATTTTTTGTTTTTATCGTATCAGAACCTCTGTCTCCAAGCGCCGCAGTAAACCGCGCAGAACATTTGTTCTATTTCATTATATCACACTTTTCGGCATCTGTCAATTCTCTTGTCACAAAATTTTGCAGAAGCATTTTTGACCGGTCACAGTTTTTTCTCGGTTTTATAAAATCGGAGACATTGATATGACGTACGGAAGCTTCCGTAACATTTTTTGAAAGGGGGATTCAACATGAATGAATCCGAAAACATTTACGCACCGCCGTATGAGATCATCGACGGCTGCCTGTATTACAGAAAGATCTCAAAGCAAGGTGAGGCGTATATCCGCCTCTGCAACTTCGCGCCGCGCATCGTCTGCGAGATCACTGTGGATGACGGCACGGAGCTGACGCGCCGCTATCTTGTGAGCGGCACCGACGAGGACGGGAGAACTCTTCCAGAAGTGGAGGTAGCCGCTTCAGAACTTGAGCGGCTGGAGTGGATGCTCAACCGCTGGGATGCTTCGCTTGATATCGAAGTTGTATCGCAGGTAGAAAAGCACATCCGTCACGCCATGAAAAGCACGGCAAAGTATGCGACAAAGAAATCCGTCTTTGCTCACACCGGCTGGAAACAGATCAACGGCGCATGGGAATATCTCATGCCCGGGGGAAAACATGATGTTCGCTTACATGGAAAACAAGAGAGCTATTTTCTTGCGGACGGGGATGCCGACTTCAAAATTCTTACCGCTCTTCTGCACGGCAAATGTCTGCCTGCGGAAATTGCTTACCCATGTCTCGCGCTTGTGTTCCTCTCACCGCTGAATGAATTCCTGCGGCAGATCGGTCATGAACCGAAATTTATTTTCGCGTTACTCGGCAGAACCGGCAGTATGAAAAGCACCGTCGCCGCGCTGATGCTTTCTTTCTTCGGAAGCTTCTCTGCCACCGATCTTCCCATGAGTTTCCGCGACACGGCGAACAGCATCATTTACAATGCATTCGCGCTGAAGGATGTGCTCACTTGCGTGGACGATTACCATCCATGCAGCAGACGTGAGAGCGAGAACATGAAAGCCATCATGCAGACGCTGGCTCGTGGTTACGGTGATCGCGCCGCGCGCAATCGAATATCGCCGGAGATCAAACTCCGAGAAGCAAGACCGCCGCAGGGGAACGTAATCGTCACCGCAGAGTTTGCGCCCGACATCGGTGAGAGCGGTACGGCGCGACTGTTCTGCATCGAGATGAAACCGGGACAGATTGAGCTTGCGAAGCTCACCGAATTACAGGAATCCGCGGCAAAGGGTGAACTGACACAGATCATGTTCGCGTATATTGCTTGGCTGAAATGTACGCATCTCCGTGATGTGGAATCTTTCCTGCGCGAGTTAAATGAAACCTATCAGCGCGAGCGCACAGCATGGAGAAATCGTTTGAAAGAATACCGCGTCATCTTCCACGATCGTATTCCCGATACACTTGCGTGTCTGCAGATTGGATTTGATATGATGCTTTCTTTTCTGCTTACACATCATACGCTGACCGATTCGGAAGCGGAGGATATGATAGCAGTATACAAATCAATTCTTCTTAAGCACGCCGCAAGACAGTCCGATGCAGTTGAAGAAGATCGCCCGACGCATATTTTCGTGCGGAAGTTCCTCGCGCTGATCGAATGCGGTCATGCGGTGGTTGTTGCGCTAAATGATGCAAGCGGAATTCTGCCGACAAACTGTTTCGGTTTTGAGGATGAGGAATTCTATTATCTTTTCTTCGATGCCACACAACGCGCAGTCAAGAAATTCTGTGACGATCAGGGAGAGGGTTTCACGATCTCAACCAAGGCGCTCGGCAAGACTCTTGCTGATGAAGGTTTCATTAATACAGATGGCGGCGAGAACACACACTCGAAGAAAATTGGCGGCAAATCCCGCCGCGTGCTCATGCTCCGCAAGGATAAGGTGCGCGAGCTCATGGGCGGGTGAAAAATCGCGTGGATGGCGTGGTAGGCGCGACATGGTTACGTGAACTCGGAAGTTACGCTTTTTTCAGCCTACTCTTACGAAATCTTCAAATGGAGGTGATAAGCGGTGATTCTCACGGTATAATTTCCTGCTGAAGCAGGGCAAGCAGAGGGTTTGGGTACCCGCCGAAAAAAACGGCGTTCCATCCCAACCCCATGATCGGGGCAGTAGCCCCAAACCCCACTAAAAATTACGAAACGAGGTACAGAACAATAGCAGACAACAACAATCTTACAGTAAACGGTCGCGAACGCGACAAGAAAATTTCCTTCTGGGCAAGTGAAACCGAGCGGCGGAAGATCAAAAAGATCATCGCAAAGTCGGGACTGTCCCAGCGCGAATACCTTCTCGGTGCGGCACTCGGGCGGACAATCTATCAGGTGAACGAGCTGAAACCGGTGCTCACTGAGCTGAAAGCTATCGGCAGGAATCTCAATCAGCTCACGGTTCTCGCGCATCAATGTAAAATTTCTGCGGTGAATCTTACCGAAGCAGTGAGCACATTGCAGAAGGTCTACGCCGCAATCAACGTGCTATACGACATCTGCGATGTCGTGATTGCAAGCGGAAGCGAGGAGGATAACGATGGCAACCTGTAACTATATCCCGGCGAAGAAGCAGACTCGCGGCGCGATGCAGGCGGTTATCAAATATGTTTCGCAGGATATGAAGACGCTTGACGAGCGCGGGCGGCGCTATCTCACCGGCATCAACTGCCTCGCTCCTGCCGCTTATGAAGAATTCATGGCGACGAAAAATCTTTACAGCAAGCGTGACGGCGTGATGTATTATCACTACACACAGTCATTTGCGCCCGGGGAGATCGACGATTATGACACGGCTCACGAGATCGGTCTACGCCTTGCTGAGGAAATGTTCCACGGCTTCGAGGTGCTGGTGGCAACGCACCTTGATGCATACGATGATGATTGCCGTCAGCGCGTGCATAATCATTTCGTCATCAACAGCGTGAGCATCGACACCGGACTCAAGCTTGACATGGGTCCGCGCACGCTTGAAAAGATGCGGAAGATCAGCGACCGGCTCTGCGCGGAGCACGATCTGTCGGTGCTTCCACAGTACGAACAGCACTTTGATACCAAAGGTTTAGGTCCACGCGAATACCGCGCGGCGCTCCGCGGCGATGCATGGAAGTTCCATGCCATTTATGATATCGAGGAAACGATGAAGCGTGCGGCATCCAAAGCAGAGTTCCTATCGCTGATGGAGTCACTCGGCTACTCGGTAAGATGGGAAGACAGCAGAAAATATATAACCTACACCTGCCCAAACGGCATGAAGGTGAGGGACAACAAATTACACGAAACAAAATTTTTGAAGGAGAATATGGAATATGAATTCACAATCAGACAACAAATCATCGAATGCGGCCCTACAGAAGCTGAAGCAGACCACAGCGGAGTCGATGCGGACAGTGACCGAAACACCGTATCTACCAATCGTCTACGGAATCCCGAAGGACGATTGGAACGCGATGCTGGAATACTTGAGGGCGACATCGGAGTTCCAGCCGACGCTTTACGCGAGATTCAACGAGCTTGCAGCGGCAATGCTGATCAAAGAGGATTGGAACACGCTGATACACTCCCTCAACGGATGGGCGAATGCTGTGGGGGAAGCAGTGGAGGAAGCCGCGAAGAAAACCGAAGACCGGATGCAGAAAATCCTCACGGAGAGCCGCGAACTCCTCTCACAGGATGGGAAAACGAGAGAATCATTTTTCTTCGATCTGCGTCGGGAAGTCAATGGGCAGATTGTGGAGATGGAGGATTTGCTCTCGAAGATGAAGAAATGGATTCTGTGGACACTCATCGCAAACGTGGGACTAACGTCCGTGTTGAGTTTGGTGATCTGTCTTCTGATGAACTGAACGGCTTCTTCGACGGCGAGGATAATACGGATGATGACGATATCGACACCGAATATCCCGATGAACAAATCGAATATCTTCTCGAAGCCGAGCAGAATGGCAGTGCTTACGCCGCGTATCTGCTCGGCAGAATTTATATGTGCGGCGAGATTGTGCCGAAAGATATTCCCGAGGCAATACGGCACTTCGAGATTGCATCGGCACGCGGCAACTATTTCACGGACTACCGGCTTGGGCAGATTTATCTGTTCGAGCCGGATTTTTTTGATATGGATGCCGCGCTCGAGCATCTGAACCGTTCAGCACAGGCGGGAAATGAATCCGCCTCATTGGCTCTGCAGCGGATGGCAGAGAATTCTTTCCTTGCCATCACGACGAATGTGCTGGAGCTTGTCGGCGGGCTGTGCGATATTGAGCCACGCCGACAAGTCAAGGACTGCACCACCATGCCGCAGAAACGGGAGCGGAGAAAATGGGAGCAGAGTATGTAAACAGAATAATCCTCCCGAAACGGGAGGAAAATAAAAACAGAAATTATGAAAGAACGAGGTATATTAATGGATAAAAACAAAAATAACGAAACAAGCGAAAAACTTTTTGCAAAGCAGGCATGGCTCAACTATTTCAATCGCTTCCTCTTTGAAGAAGGAACGATTTCCGAAAAGGAGTACAAGCGCATGACAGAAAAGATCGCAGAGTATACCGGAAGAACGGCACAGCAGCAGATGCAGTGACTCCATGCAGACGGTTCCGCAAGGAATCCTCTGCTACATAATCAGTGAAAATATGGTTTCTTTCGGTTTGCGCTTGCTTTCTGAAACGTCATGTGATATAATAACAGATGGATAATGATACAACGAACTTTATAAGGAGAAAACAATGGATATATACAACATCCGCACACTTCTGCGGACAAAAACAATATACGATATTCCGCTTCGCGTGACCTATTACGCGCGCGTTTCCACGGACAGCGACGAGCAGTTAAACTCTCTCGACAACCAGATTTCCTACTACGAAGATTTCATCAAAAAATATCCGCTGTGGACATTCGTGCCCGGTTACATCGACGAGGGACTTTCCGGAATCTCCACCAAGAAACGCCGACACTTCAACGAGATGATCGCCGATGCAAAGGCAGGGATGTTCGATCTCATTGTTACAAAGGAAATCTCCCGATTCGCCAGAAACACGCTGGACTCCCTGCATTACACCAGAGATCTCTACAGTTGCGGTGTCGGCGTGTATTTTCAGAACGACAACATCATCACCCTTGACGAGGATGCCGAGCTTCGTCTGACCATCATGGCAAGTATGGCGCAGGACGAGCTTCGCAAGCTGTCAAGCCGCGTGAAATTCGGCCATCAGCAGGCGATCAAGCACAGCGTGGTCCTCGGTAACAGCCGCATCTTCGGCTACCGAAAGGACGACAAACGCCTTGTGATTGACGAAACACAAGCACCGATGGTGCGTGACTTATTCCGCCTCTATGCCACGGGCGAGTACAGTATGAAGCAGCTGGAAAAGCTGTTCTACGATCAAGGCTACCGCAATTACAATGGCAACAAGATCGCCCACACCACCATGTCGAACATCATCTCAAACCCGAAATACAAAGGCTATTACGTCGGCAACAAGGTGAAGATCGTGGATATGTTCACCAAGAAGCAGAAATTCCTGCCGCCGGAGGAATGGGTGATGTTCAAGGATGAAACGGGCGAGATCGTACCTGCAATCGTAACCGAGGAGGTGTGGGACAAGGCAAACGAGGTCCTCGCTCGTCGAAGCGAAGACGTGAAGAACCGTCAGGGCATCTGCAACCACGCAAATCTGCTCACGGGCAAGCTCTATTGCACACACTGCGGACAGCCCTACTACCGCCGCGAGTCCAAGGACAAGCATGGCAATGTCAACTCAAAATGGGTCTGCTCGGGCAAGATCAACAACGGCGCGGATTCCTGCCCGTCATTCCCGATCTACGAAGCGGAGATAAAACCGATCCTCTTCGATGTATTCAGCGAAACGAGAGTGGACGCGGAAGCACTCCTTGAGGAATACACGGAGATGTTCAAGTCCATGGAAGCCGACGATGAAACCGCTAAACAGATCGCCGAGCAGAAGCGAATCATCGAGCTTGCTGAGCAAAAGAAAAACAAGCTCCTTGAGCTTGTCACAATCGGTTCTGTTACGGCGGCAAACTTCAAATCTATGACCGATGCCTGCGACCGCGAAATCGAGGAAGCGGGCGAAGAGATCGCCGAGCTTGAAAAGCAGATGTTCACCAAAGAGGAATACAAGAGGCACATCGCCGAGGTAAAAGCTCGCCTTGATGCGGCGGTGAGGGACGCATCCACGGGAATGATCACCCCCGAATTTGTGGCGCAGTATATTGACAGAATCACGGTCACAATAACTGACGATGATACAGCGAACTTGAATATCAAGATATTTACGGGCAAAAACACGCAAAAATGGCTCGAAAAGCTCGCAGAGCATCATCGCGGTCGTACGGGTCACACGTTGAAGAAGATGATCGAAAAGTACGAGAACGACCTCAAGGCAGGCAAATAAGGACCCGTACTGACAAAGAGGTGCTGCCGCACGGCAGCACCTCTTTTATTTATCCCCGAAATTTATATCTTCGATACATACTTCCCCGTTGCCGATTTTCCAAAGGTAGAAGCTCGCAACGCTCGCATACGGGCTGTAGCGCTTTGCGTATTCGGTAAATTTCGACTTCGTAAGCTTTTCTTCGCCGTAGAGAAGCTCAATTCCGCGCCTTATACCAAAATCCCCGAAGCTCAGCACGTCCGGGCGGCAAAAGCAAAATATAAGCATCATCTCTGCCGTCCACACGCCAACTCCGTCAAGCGAAGTGAGTGCGGCGATAACGTCCGCATCCGTACATTCGCACAGCCGTTCAAGATCAAGCCCGCCGTCGCAGACAAGCTTTGCCGCTTTATGTATATTCTCCGCCTTTTTCATGCTCATGCCGCATGAGCGAAGTGCCTCGATTCCCACTCTGCATACGTTCTCCGGCGTATATTTGCCAAGCAGCGCATTAAGGCGTGACAGCACAGTTTTAAGTGCGGCGTTTGATATTTGCTGCCCTGCGATGTTTTTTACAAGGGATGCGAAAATATCCGTGTCCACCTCGCGCTCGATAAATCCCACGTGATCTATAACTGCGCCGAGTCTTTTATCGCGTGAGCAAAGGTATTCCGTTTCAGCTGTACCATACGGGAAGAACATAGCATCACCTCAAATAAATTATACCTTATCTCACGCACTCTGTCAAGCGCACATTCTTGACAAGACAAGCACAATGCGGTATAATAAAAATACAAACATAAAAAGGAGAGTACAAAATGAATTTACATAAGCTGCGCTCTACGCATTGGCGCATACTTTCACTTATTCTCGCGCTTTTCATGCTCTTCTCGCTCGCCTCATGCTCCGCAGAGGACATAGCGGACGGCCTTGAGCTTGCGGGGGATATAATCGGCATTATCGGAGAGGACAGTTCCGCAACCGAGCCGCTGCCAAGCGAATCCACATCCGCCGAGGACACAGAGATTCCTCCACCAATAGATGAGGACGGGTATTACTACTCCAAAGACGACGTTGCGCTGTACATACACACCTATAAAAAGCTCCCGGCGAACTTCATCACCAAGGATGAAGCCGAGGGATACGGCTGGTCGGGCGGCTCCGTTGAGCCATACTTTGACGGCGGCGCAATCGGCGGCGATAAATTCGGAAACCGCGAAGGACTTCTCCCAAAGGCAAGCGGCAGAGTGTACTATGAATGTGACATAGACACGCTCGGCAAATCCTCGCGCGGCGCGAAGCGTATCGTCTTTTCAAACGACGGACTTATTTACTACACCGACGATCACTACGAGTCATTCACCCTGCTCTACGGCGAACAATAGGAGAGAAGCATATGATTATAACCCCAATTGATGCCACACACCTCACAGACAAGCAGAGCGCACACGAATATCTCGCGCTCTCGCTTGACTTTCCAGCGCATTACGGCAAAAACCTCGATGCACTTGCAGACTGTCTGTGCGAATTTCCTCGCGACAGAGCGGTGGTCGTGATGAACGCAAATGATGCCACGGACTATGCCGAACGAGTGATAGATGTGCTCACTGAAATCCTCGGTTCATCGGGCCGCGTGTTTATTGTAAAGTAAACTGTATAAAAAATCGACAGATTAATCTGTCGATTTTTTGTTTTTAAGTTTTGGTCATTCGTATAGGAAGGACACGTCGAGCTCGCAGATCTCTCTCTTGCCGCGATGCGTGGAGTCGAAGGAAATTTTTCTTCCCGAATGGCTCCAGATGTTGTGGAGATCACAGCGGTTGTCGTGTATCGGAGGCTCGACAGCAAATTCGCTGTGGAGAATTGCCGAATCGCCGGTTTTGAAATCGTAGATGCTGATCTCACGGTGCGAGTTTTCGAGCGGATAGCCGTCGCCGATGAGGAAACGTCTGTCGGGGGAGTAGATAGTGTGCGTATCGAGTGCGAAATGCGGAGAATCGAGCTTCTCGTATTCCTTTGTGAGATCGGTGATAAGATAGGTTCCCGGCTGGCCGCCGCAGGTCATGTAACCCATGATCTGATTTGCATTCTTCCAGTAGTAGTGCGAAACCATAGTCGGTCCGAGCAGCTTGCACATATTACCCTCGAGGTCGGAGGTGTACAGAGTGGTTCCCCACAAACGTCTGCCTGGGGGTGGGAAATTACGGTTGAGGAACAGGAAGCGGTTGGACTCGGGATTGAAGGTGATGTGGTTTACCACAAACTTCGCGCCCTCAAACTCCGGCTCGTTGAACAGCTCCCAGATCTGCTTGTAGTTGATAATAAGCTTCGCCGCACCACTTTCCATGTTAACAAGCCAAACACCGTCATCCTCTGGATTTGCCACGTCATAGAACTTGTCGCGAACATCCGAATAGCCGTATCCGGCACGGAAATCGTAAACTCTCGGCATGTTAATGGAAAGTCCCCACTTGCCGTCGGGAGAAATGTTTGCAATGGCGCGCTCGGCAACCTTCTTCTTGCCGGTCTTTAAGTTAAGTGTAACACAGCGGAACTCCTCGCCGTCGCGCACGTTGAAAATAACCTCCTCATCGGGAGCTGCGGGATTCCACTGAAGCATTGCGCCCTGCTGGAAGTTCCACGCGGTGGTTTCGGCGAAATATGTAACCTCTCCGGTCTGGGTGTCAACATATCCGAGCTTGGCAACGTCGTTTTTGTTCGGGAGTCTGTCCTTATAGTCAACGTCAACTCTGTGGAGAAGATGTCTGCGGTCAGACGTGTCATACGGCATCAGGTCGTAGTAACCAAAAAAGTAGTGTCCTCCGTCGTCGGGAGTGATTATGCGGCGTTTCACGCCGTTTTCCGGGATATTCATAGTTTTGTCCTCCTACAACCGTTTTTTCTCGGTTTTCGCCTACTATTGTAGCACAAGATTTTTGCCTTGTCAATCAAAAGGGCGAAAATATTTTTGTGTAGGTGTTGGCGTTCCTTTGAACGCCGAGGCTTTGCGTAAAAGAGGGGACAGACAAACAGCTGCGCAGGTTTTCTGTCCCCTCTTAAACTCCCCTATTTTCCTTGCCGGCGCCGAAGGCGCTCCTCGCGCGCTCAAGGTCGGCATTCGCTTCGCTCTGCCTCTATTCGCGCGATGCCGTACGAACACTCCGCCCACAATAAGGATAGCGCCCGATTTGGCGGTAGCCTTGTAGGGGGCGACAGAATTGCGCATGCACAATTCTTTCCGACGCCCCGTTTGTAGGGACAGGCGTCCTCGACTGTCCGCTTCGTTTATGCAACTGGCTACGCTGCAATCTGTAGCTTTGGCACCTCGTTTATATGCCGATATCTTGCACTGCGGCGCGCATATCATCCCGCTCTTTCTTCACTTTTTTCCACATCATATAGTAAATCAACATAGTAACCGTCAAGTACGGTATGAGATAAATAATATGGCACATAATATAGGCAATATAGTCCATAGCTATATACTCAATTTCAGCCATCACCGCCGTTGTGGATACTTCGTATGCGCGACCGCTCCAATTTCCGTAGGTTTCCGTAAATATCAAGTTAGATAGCGGCGCGAATGCCATACCGAATTTCCAAGGTAAATCCACATCCGCATTAACAGTCGTTGAGCAGACACATAGCCGTATAAGCTCTCCCGGAAGCACGTAAAACAATCCGGTTTTCAGCCACAAATAGCGGTCGTCGCTTGTTTTATACTGCTTCGATGCAACACGATATGCTATGGTTAAGTAAATCAAATGGGGAACAATTGCAAAAATGAGGTATATACAAACATTGCGAACAGGCCACGGTATGTGGAGTATATTTTTTAATACTCCATTAGATACCGCTACTGCTGAATATGATAACCTATGAGCAAGCATTATTAGTAAGAAATATGTAAAGCAGTCAAACAAATCAAGCTTAATTGACTTATATATCTTCGATATTTTCTTTATTGGTGTGAGTATAATATTTCTGCCCATATATATTACCTTTCTCCCTTCTCGTTAATTCAATGTATGATAGCTGTCCCAAAAATCACCGCTGATATTTAGTCAATTCGCGATGTTCTTTATCCGCCTTATACCAATGATATCTGTACACTAACGCAACAGCTGCAATAATAGGAATTAGCGATAATAGCTGCACAAAGAAATACACGATAAAATCAATAGGCATATACTGAGATTCATCCATTATTTTGCTGTATCTCGGCGAAAAACGCAGATACATTCCATCATACATCAGATAAGATATGATGTTAAACTTTGAACCGAATCGAGTTGCCCAGAATGGAAGTAAATTGAAAATAAACTTAATTATTTCACCAATAGCAATATAACTGATAAAATTTTTGAGCCACGTGTATTTTTCTTCACTTTCATAATATTGATCGTATACGGTATTTCGACATACGATACCGGTAAATACCGCAATTACTGCGGCAACTGCAACCGTAAACACAATTGTAAGAACAATTTCCATTATACCAGAAACACGGTTGCCAAAAATAGAACCTAAAATCATCTGCAAAATAAAAAATGAAATTGTTCCAATAAATCCAGCAATAAACGATATGATAATATAATTGAATTTTTGCCGAAAAGTGATTTTATTTGTTGTCATATGTTATATCCTTTTTAATACTTGCAAGTTTTCGCTTGGTACCGCTCGTGGTAGTCAGAATTCCATAGCCTGCCTTACTCCCTCTTCTTTATCCGAAGTCCGTCAACGATCTTCGCGCTTCTGTTTGTACCAAGATATTTCGCATAGAAATATCCGAACACCGAGAACACAAACGCACCGATAAAGTTGACGAACATATCCTTCATCGTGTCATAAAGCCCGATATCAAGATAGCCATTGATTCCGAGCGCCTGACCGTTCACCGCTGTTTCACTGATACCGCTTATCTTGACCGCCGTATTGGTTGCATCGGGATTTAACATAACCGAAGAAATCATGTTAACCACGGTATCCTTCTGCATATCGGTCTGCAAAAGCAAATCCGCTCCGAACTCTAAAAATTCCCACAAAACGCCGATAGTCATCGAAAAGCAGAACGAAACTATCGCCACGAAAAGCGGCGATAGATTAAACTTCACACGCTCGCTTCGGTTTAGGATATCGATAAGCGAGAGTCCCACAGCCGCGGCTAAAAATCCCGTCGTCGTATGGAGCATAGTGTCCCAAATCGGATACTTTATATAATAGTCGCCGATCTCACCGAGTATTTCAGCCGCAAATATGAATATGAGTACGATTTTTTCAAGCAGTGAGGGGAGCTCTAACTTGAAGGTTTTTGACACAAACGGCGGCAGCATGAAAAGTGCAAGCGTGAGCACACAAAGAAACGTGTTCTCATAGTTCCCGAGGAACAGCGCGCGCACGCCGACAGCTATAACTACAGTGCGCAGTATTATAAAAAGTATAAACGTAGATTTACTACGGCGGAATTCGTCTACAAGCTGCCGCCGGAAGCTTGTTTTCTTTTGCTTCTTTAGTTTCATGACAAAATGAACATCACCCCGGGCAGATTATGCCCGAGGTGAGATATTGTTTATTCGGACACGGTGTTTTCAGTGTCAGCTTTATCTTTTCCGAGGTAGTCCGGCAGCTTCATGCCTGCCATATCGAACATTTCGTTCATCGGAGGGATAGACTTCATCATACCGGACAGAAAGTTCGCAGTTGCGGTCTTGCCGTCAGCGCCGGCATTTCCGCCGTCCCAAACAGTAACCTTATCAATCTTAAGGTTCTTAACAGCCTCAACCTGAATCTTGGTAAGCTCCTCAAGCTTGTCGGCAACCATAAGACGGATAGCGTCATTCGACTCACCGCCGGCAGACTTAACGATTTCAGCGAAACCTTCCGCCTGCTTGATGAGCATTTCACGCATACCGTTCGCCTCAGCCTGCATACGCATGAGAGTTGCATCCGCTTCACCCTTTGCAAGACGGCGGATCTGCTCAGCCTCTGCCTCAGCCTTAAGCTCGAGTTCCTTCTTCTGGATCTCTGCCTTAACGATTATGTCCGCTTCAAGAGTTGCCTGTTCGAGCGAAGCACGTGCCATTTCGGCTGCCTTCTGAGCGGCGTAAGCCTCCTCGAGCGCCTTTGCTTCCTGAATCTTCTCGGCAGCGGTTGCACGCTTGAGTGCCTCTGCCTCACGCTCACGGCGTACTGCGTCAGACTCTGCGATCTGTACCTTAGCTTCGTTTTCACCCTTGATCGCCTCGGAGTTTGCCATGGATACGTTTATACGCTGGTCTCTCTCTGCGTTTGCAGAACCGATAGCACCCTCGCGGTCAGCCTGCGCAACGGAAATCTTCGCGTCGTTGATAGCCTTTGCAGCGGCTTCCTTACCGAGAGCCGAGATATATCCGCTCTCGTCGGTAATATCGGTTACGTTAACGTTGATAAGACGAAGACCGATCTTCTTAAGCTCGGTTTCCACGTTTCTCGAAACAGCCTCGAGGAACTTATCGCGGTCGTTGTTGATCTCCTCAATCTCCATTGTTGCAACTACAAGACGGAGCTGACCGAAGATAATATCCTTTGCAAGCTCCTGGATATCGTCAAGCTTAAGTCCAAGCATACGCTCTGCGGCGTTCTGCATGATACCGGTTTCTGTAGAGATACCTACGGTAAAACGCGAGGGAACGTCAACGCGGATGTTCTGCTTCGAGAGCGCGTTGCGAAGGTCAACGTTTATGGACATCGGCGTAAGGTCAAGGAACTCGACCGCCTGAATAACGGGCCAAATGAATGCCGCGCCGCCGTGGATACACTTAGCCGAACGGGATGTACCGTCTGAATTATTGCCTACCTTACCGTAAATGACCATGACCTTATCGGACGGACATTTTCTGTAGCGAGAGGCGATAACCACCAGCGTTGTTACCACCAAAAGCGCGATAACACACAAAAGAACAAGCAGACTAGAATTGTTGTTTGGCATAGTTGTTTCTCCTTTTAAATTTTATTTTACCACCTTTTCAACCACAACGAGTCCCGATTCATCGGTTGCCACAACGCGAACTGTGTCACCGGTTTTAAAATCCTCGTCGCCTGCTGAAATGGCGTCAATTTCCATAAATCTGTCCTGAACGGTAATGTTTATCTTACCGCGTCCCTTACCGTTAGCGGGGATAGGAATGTAAACCTCGCCGATCTTGCCGAGCGCAAGTCCAAGCTGTATGTTTCCGCTTGACTGAAGCTTCATCACAGCCTTCATTAAGTATGCGATACCCACGAGAGCCGCGATGCCGCAGACAACCGACAAAAATATCGCAAGTGTACTGCTAAGTCCAAGGTCGAGGAATACGATACCCGACCAGCCGCCAACGCAGAACATAGCCACAATACCGCGCACGGTGAACAGCGTAAGACCGTCATCACCGCTCGCCGCCTCTGAAACGTCAAATCCGTCCGGATCGACATCCGCGTCAGCTCCCTCACCGTCACCGATGCCAAAGAAAAGCAGCACCGTTTGAACAACGAGGATGAGCGTTGCGGGAATACCTATGCAGGCAAATATCTGCCCGAGTCCCGAAAGCGAATTCCACCAAGCAAACATTATTATCTACGCTCCTTTATAAAAAGATATGTGTAAATTTATGTCAGTGTGAAAAAATGCCGTCATACATACTGTTTGCGCTCTGTTTTACAAGCGATGAATAGTATGCCATGATCATGATTTCACAAGCGCGCTCGAGTCTGCGTCTTGCGCCCGGCGAGCGCTCTTCGTAGCCTTCAAGCTCACGGCTTATAACGCCGCCGAGGTTGTCACCCACCTGCTCATTTTCAACCAGTTGATCGATAATTCTGCACAGGCAGTCGTAAAGCTCCGATTCGGAAATGATGTCATCACTCGTGTCGTCGGCTTTGCCGTTGACATATGTGAGAAGTCCGGAGATGCGGTCAAGCTGCATGGAATCGCGCATCATATTTATGATAAGTATACGCGAGAGCTGATTTTTGTTGTAGCGCTTACTGTGGGCACTTGCCACCCAGCCGCGCTTTGTCCAATTTTGCAGGGTTGAACCGTCGATACCGCAGATCTCACGTATTTGCGCGAGCATTATGCCGTCCGTGATGTAGTATATTTTATTGAGGAACTCCATCCCGGTGACGTTTCCCATGCGGGATTTATCCATGATAGTTCCCGGAATATGCGTGCTGTTGATTTCAAGCTTCACTATCGTCGAGTCTCCTTTCCGCATTATTGTTTATAATAAGATTATATCATACAGTCACGTGACTGTCAATAGGGTTTTCATAATTATTTTGTGAATTTTTTATTACGGGGACCCTCAATAAAAATACCGCCCTATTTGGACGGTACAGTTAAAGTTAATTAGCTTCGCCTTTATGCATATCACCGGAGGTGAATTTGATCGCACGCTCAACAGCGTCCTTTGCATTGCCCCAAGGCTCGGCATCGTAGCGGTAGTCAAACTTCTTGCAGAACCAGCTCACATCCTCACGCAGTGAGTCGAAGTATGTGTTTACCACTGTTGACACGTCCTTGTAGAAGTCGCCAAACAGCTTCTTGGGAAGTCCACGTCTGCCGTATTCCACAAACATACGGTAGTGCGGCAGGCATATGTACGGCTGTGCATTCAGCTTCTTCTTAAAATCGGGATCCTGCTCCCACAGAAGCACTGCGGTTTCCATCATCTTATCAAACGAAAACTCAATGCGTGTGCATACATAGCATGTCCCTTCAAGCTCGGACAGTCGCTTCATCGGTTCCACGCCGACACCTTTCAGTGCGGCAAAGCCCTTGCCGTTCGTATCCTCGCGAAGCTCGTTTAGGTGACTTTCCAGCATGAGCGCCATGCCAAGACGGTTCTTGCGTGTGAACATCATGTCATAGTGGGTTTTGCAAAAGCCCTGCTTGTTGGTTTTTATTCTGACATCCGGCTCCATCATGGACGCGCCGAGGATTAAATCAAGCTCGTTTTCCTCAAGCTTGTTGTAAAGCGCGCAGAACGGACAGCCGCACGCGTGGTCGTCACGCGAAGCCTCAAACGCTTCATTGACCGGTATTGTATATATTTTCTCCATAGTTATTCTCCTCACAATTCTTGACTTATCTTAATTATACTGTTATAATAAAATCAATACAAGTGATAATTTGTTAATATACGGAGATTTTATGGAAAATTTGAAAATTACCGAATTTTGTGCCGACGGCACCGTGGCGGTACAGGTTGACGGACTTGAATATTTTAAAATATCGCAGATATTCGACTGCGGACAGTGCTTCCGATTCGACCCGGTGGAAAATCCGCGGCACAAGTGGGAGATAGGCGGCGTCGCACACGGGCGGTACGTGAGACTTGCGCAGGATGCGCCCGATTCTCTCATAATATACAACGCATCTGCAGAGGATTTCGAGAACATCTGGCGGCACTATCTCGCGCTTGACGTTGACTATGCAGCGGTGAGAGCGGACATTTCCGAGCGTTTTGCCGCGGCAACGGGCAACCGTGACGTTATAATGCCCAAAGCCATGGAGTATGGCGACGGCATACGCATACTGCGGCAGGAAGCGTGGGAAGCGGTATGCTCCTTTATCGTGTCGCAGAATAACAATATTCCGCGAATAAAGAAAATAATCGCCGCAATGAGCCGCGAGTGGGGAGAAGCAATCGAATATGACGGCGAGGTGCATTATTCTTTCCCGAGCGCGAAGGCTTTAGCCGATGCCGGCGAGGATGCAATATTTGCGCTGAAGACGGGATTCCGTGCAAAGTACATACACGATGCAGCATGCCGCGCGGCAAGCGGTACGCTTGACTTTGCCGCGATAGGTGCGGCATCGCCCGAAGAGGCTTCACAGCTTCTTTGCGAAGTCAAGGGTGTCGGCCCTAAGGTTGCCGCATGTGCGATGCTTTTCGGCTTTGATAAAACCGAGGCGTTTCCGATTGACGTATGGATAAAGCGTGTGCTTGCTAAATATTACCCGGATGGGCTTGATATTTCCGCGCTCGGCAGGTATGCCGGCATCGCACAGCAGTATCTTTTCTATTACGAGCGCTATAACGCATGATGGCGATGCGCCGCACTCAATAAAATATACCGCCCCAAAAAAGGGCGGTATTTTTATTATTTCTTTGAAAGATATCTCGCAAGAGCCTCGCGCATTTCCTTTGCCTTTTCCTCGGGAGCTGTGGGATTGCAGTGTGCCCATACACCGGTTTCGCTCGATGCCTGGAACTGCTGCTTATCAGCGGCACGAAGCGGGGGATAAAGCTCTATGTGGAAATGGTAGAATTTCTCAAGTCCCTCATACTTTTCGTCCTCGTTGTTAACGGGAGCGTTGTGCATGCACATCATGTAGGGGAAGTTGAAGTCGAAGAGATTGTCATACATTCCCGTGATGTCACGCAGAATTTTTCCGAGATTCTGCTTTTCACTCTCGGTAAAGTCGGCAATAGTAGCCTTGTGACTCTTGGCTACAATATACACTCCGTATGCATAGTCCGCGAAGAAGGGTATGTACGCAATAAAATCTTCATTCTCGTGAATTATGCGAAGTCCTGCGCCGATTTCTTCCTTGTTCATGCGGCAGAAGATGCACTCGCCATGCTCGTCGTAGTGCTCCTTCGCGGCATCAAGCTCAAGTTCGATCTTCTTGGGAAGAACAGAGTATCCGTACATCTGTCCGTGGGGATGAGGCATCGTAACGCCAACAACATCGCCGCGGTTCTCGAAGATGAACACGTACTTTATCTTCTTGTCCTCACGCATCGCGTTGAAGCGCTCGCACCACAGGTCAACCAGCTTCTTCATGTGCTCGTCGGAAAGCTCCTTGAGTGTGCCGTGGTGGTTTGGCGAGAAGAGTATTACCTCGCACTTGCCGTGTGAGGGCTTTACCTTGTAAAATTCGGTTGCCACATCATCCGGCTCGGGCGGATTCTGTGTGAGCGCCGGAAAATCATTGTCGTATGCATGCACATCGTAGTTGTCCGGTACCTTGCCGGAGCCTGGACAGAACGGGCACCAATCCTTTGGCATCTGCGGGCGATTCTGTCTGTTTGATGCTATCATTACCCAGTCTTTTATCATGGGATTCCATCTTAGTTCAGCCATTCTTTCTCTCCTTAATACTTTAATATAATTGATACATTTATGATTATATCACATTTTGTCCCTCTTTTCAAGCAAATCGCTCTAAAAAAAACTGTGTATAATTCACAAAAATACCGCGCTAACCTTGATTTTTCAGCTAAAATCGGGTATAATATTATGAGTGCTATGAAATAACAGCACTACTGTAAGGTGAAAGTCTTTTCCCCAATAAAACGGACTACTGCGTTTTATCCCCCCTTGTAATCAGTAAATAAGGAGATACTTATGTCACAAAAACAGTCGTGCGGCATTATTACACGCATTTTGAATATCGCTTTGCCGATACTAACATGTGCCGCCGCAGTATTTTACATAGGTTACGTGTCAAGCTTGGACGTGGCTGTTGAGGCTCGTCTTAACGGGGATGTGCTCGGTTATGTAGAGTCGTTTGAAGACGTGATGGAAGCTGAAAATTACGTTAAATCCGTTATCTCAAGCGCCACAAACAAAACCTTCGCCCCCGATATCAGCGTTGACTGCAATCTTGTTCATAAAACAGCACCGAAATATCTGACAGCCAAAGAATTTGCAGAGCTTATCTGGGCAAAATATGAGGACGATTTCTGCGAAGCATACATGCTGTATGTCGACGACAAACAAATTGCCGCGCATCACGACAAAAAGGCGCTCGAAGCTTTGATATCCGACATAGAATTTGAGCTTCTCGCTTCAAGTGATTTCTCATTTGAAGGTGTTGAAATCACAAACCGTCTTCATATAACAAAGCAGCTTTGTCTTAAGTCTATGCTTCGTTCCATTGACGAGATAAACGCTATTGTAAACCCTCTCGAAGAACCGCCGCCTGAAAGCAATACCAATTCCATGGTCATCACCGCCCGCATAAGCGCTCTTTCCGTGGCATCACCCGAAACCCATGAGGATATCCTTGATTCTATTCAGGCAAGCAACACTGCGGACGTCACTATCGGATACAATTTTGTAGATACCGCAACCTTCAGCGAAACCATATATCACACCACAAAATACATCGAAGACCCGAACACACTTGTCGGAAGAGATAAAGTTCTCACACAAGGTTCAGACGGTGAGCGAATTGCCACATACGAAATATTCTATGACGCAGAGGGCAATATCATACGACGTGAGCTCATAGAAGAAACTATCATCACTCCGGTGGTTGACACCGTTATAAAGGTCGGCGCAAGACCCATTCCCGATTCCGTTCCACTTGGCAACTTCATATGGCCGTGCGAAACTCCGAAGGGCATCTCATCTCCGTACGGTCCGAGAGTAATATACGGCAAAGAAGAGTTCCACCTCGGAATAGACCTGCCCGACAAAAAGGGCTCACCGATATACGCCTCTGACGGCGGAACGGTGGTCTGGGCCGGACAAACTCCCTCATACGGCAACAGCATCCGTATAATGCACAACGACGGCTACGAAACTCTTTACGCGCATCTTAACACAATGCTTGTATCTCCCGGAGATAAAGTATACCAAGGTCAGCAAATCGCCACCATGGGCAACACAGGTGTTGCATACGGCTCACATCTTCATTTTGAAGTGCGTATCAACGGCAAAACATACGACCCGGAAGACTATCTTCCCGAGCTTGTTATTCCAAACCAATAATAAAATCTCCTCAAGGTTTACGCCTTGAGGAGATGTTTTTTGTTATATGCTTAGTTTACAGCATTGTTGAACTCATCGAGAGTAGCAATAGCATTTTCCTCGTATTTTTCAAGGAAGGAGCCGTAACCGGTCATTGTTCCGGTAGCAATAGAGTTGGGAAGGCTCCAGAAATCTCTGACACCCTTGCTGAATCCGAAATAGTTCATGCCCGCGTCAAAAATTACGCCGTCAAAGATGATATCAAGCATTTCACGGGACTCGGGGTCACGGGAGAGCTTCTCACCGAGCATGATATCGTAGAACGTAGGAAGAACCTCGTCCTTTGCAAGGAAAGCGAACAGCTCAAGTGCTTCACCTGTCATTTCCTTATCCTGTGATACAAGCGGAACACATGTAAGCACGCCCCAGTCAAGAGAGAGGTAATCTTCCTGATTCTCGTCATACTTAGGATAGGGAAGAATACCGAAATCAATGTCTATATTGCGGTACTCGTCGAGCGAAGAGAGTGCCTTAAGACCAAACAGGCAGCGACCTGTTGAGATGTTCAGCGATTTTTCAACCGAACCGCCCATGACGCCGGCATCATGGTACCACTCATAGTAGTATGTAGCAGGGCTGTCGAAGAGCTGCTTTAACTTATCAACAACGTCATATGTCTTCTGGTTATTGAGAGCAAATGTGAAGTTTCCGTCCTCGTCCTTTTCAACGATCTGAAGTCCGCAGGAATATGTGAACGCAGTAAGCATATGCTCACCGGGAGCACCGAATCCATAGGTATCGTTTATATCCCAGATGCCGTCGCCGTTGTCGAGAAGCACTGCCTCGCCAAGCTCACGCATCTTGTCAAGAGTCCACTTACCGTCGCGAACGAGCTGGTACGGGTCTTCAAGATTGTTGGTTTTAACCATTTCCTTATTGAAGAGTACTGTATATACGTCCGGAATAGTGAAATCGGAAACTACGTAATACTGTTTGCCTCCAGCCGAAAGGTTTTCGTTGGAGCGCTGGTTCCACCATTCGTTGTCAAGATTGATGGTGCTTACAGTATTAAGGTCAGTAAGAAGACCGTCGGTTATCAAGATCGCGGTGTCCTGAATACAGTGTGTGAAAGCGATCTGATAAAGGTTATCACCGGTCATTGCCATCTGCTGAAGGCTGGGATAAACAGCGTTTATACTGGTATCTCCGGCGTTGTTTGCTATCACCCAGTTAATTTCAATGCCGAGATGATCCTCGATCTTCAGCTCGCGGTTATACACCGCAACCTGCATTGCCTCACCGTCATTTTCCTCGGTGAAGAAATAGGTGAAATATGCAGAATCGGGATTATGATAAAGGATGTTGAGCTCCTTTCCATAATTCTTCTTTTCGATTCCGGCATATGCGCTGTTTTCGGTTCCGGATACATCGGTCGTATCCTTGGTGTCATCATTACCCTTGCCGTCGCCGCCGCATGCCACAAGCGAAACAAGCATTGCGCCGAGTAGTAGTATTGACAAAATCTTTTTCTTCATGAAATGTTGCCTCCAAAAAATATTATAGTACCAACTATATATGACAATATTATATCAAACTTGTAAATCATTTTCAATCGTCAATGAGCACAAATTTCCCAACGCAAATTTGTGCAATCTGTGTTATAAAAAAACGCCCTCAAGGCATATACCTTGAGGGCGCTTGGTTTACTTTTATACGGTATTATTCAGCCAGTGCGGTGTTGAATTCTTCAATTTCCGCAATTGTTGCTTCCTCATACTGACCGAGGTAGGATGCGTAACCGTTGAACTCGCCTTTTGAAATAGCATCACCGAGATTCCAGAACTTGGTCATGTTCTTTCCAAATCCGAAATAGTTCATACCTGCATCGAATATGATACTGTCGAAAATAAGGTCGAGCATATCACGGGACTCGGGGTCACGGGAGAGCTTCTCACCGAGCATGATATCGTAGAACGTAGGAAGAACTTCATCGCCTGCCAGGCAGCCGTAAAGCTCGAGAACCTCACCGATCATTTCCTTGTCCTGCGCAATAAGCGGAACACACATAAGACCGGACCAGTCAACAGTTATATAATCTTCCTGATTCTCGTCGAACTTCGGGTAAGGAAGAATACCGAACTCAACCTCTGTTTCGCGAAGATCAGCGAGTGCGGAGAGATAATAAAGGTTGAAGAGAGAGCGTCCGGAAGCAATATTGAGCGACTCTGTGGGGTTATAGTTTGTATGTCCTACATTGTCCATAGACCAAGGATAAATATATGTGTCGGGGCTTTCAAACAGCTGCTGGAGCTTCTCAACTACCGAATATGCCTTCTGATCATTAAGACCGAATGTGAAGAAACCATCGTCATCCTTACCAACAAGTGTAAGTCCGCAGGAATAAGTAAATCCTGTGAGCATGTGCGCGCTGGGAGCACCGAAGCCGTATGTATCGTTGTAATCCCAGTTGCCGTCACCGTTGTCCTGGGTTACAGCGCTGCTCATTTCCATGAGCTTGTCAATAGTCCACTTGCCCTCATTCACGATGTCATAAGGATTTTCGAGGTGGTTGTTTTCTACCATCTTCTTGTTGAATACCATTACCTCAATATCGGGAATGTTATAATCGGAAACAGCGTAGTACTGCTTGCCGTTTACAGAAAGGTTTTCATTAGATTTCTGATTCCACCAATCGTTATCAAAGTTGATAGTTTCAATGGTGTTGAGGTCCTCAAGAAGACCGTCGGTGATCATTACTGCAAGGTCCTGAATACAGTGGGTAAGAGTAATCTGATAGAGATTATCGCCGGTCATTGCCATCTGCTGAAGATTGGGATAGATTGCGCCAATGCCGTTGTTTCCGTTATCGTTGGCCATAACATATTCTATGTTAATGCCAAGATGCTCTTCGATTTTGAGCTCACGGTTGAAGAGTGCAACGTCCATTGCCTCACCGCTGTTTTCCTCGGTAAAGAAATAGTACTTGTAGTTAGCCCAATCAGGATAAAGAATATAGAAATCCTTCTCGTAGTTTTTCTTTTCGATTCCGGCATATTCGCTGTTGCCATCAGCCGCAGTGGTATCCTTGGAGCCGGAGGTGTCCTTTGTGTCATCACCGTTGCCGCCGCATGCTGCAAGCGAGAGCGCCATTGCACCTGCCAAGAGCAGTGCAAATATACGTTTTTTCA
The DNA here is from genome assembly GCA_045636265.1 of Candidatus Flemingiibacterium sp. Lineage (GTDB taxonomy): Bacteria > Bacillota > Clostridia > Oscillospirales > CAG-272 > Flemingiibacterium. Next base: position 13,104 of record JAZTXD010000170.1, on the reverse strand, counting down.
TGTGTTTTCTCCTTTTACAAAATTAGTATTTTAGCCATCACAATGTGCTGGTATAATTATATCAAAATTGCATTTAATTTTCAAGTAGCAAACTGAACAAAACAACATGTGAAAATTGTGCTAAATGTACATATTAAAAGGTAGAAAAAGATATCTTCACACGTTCAGAGAGCATATCTGCGTTTATTTTCACACAAAAGTGTTTTGTTTAACATTTCGTTGCCCCTTCAACGTTCCGAAGTTCTTTTAGCAAAAAACAAAAGCCCCTCAAGGCATACTGCCCTGAGGGGGAAAAATATATTTCGGAAGAGTTTATTCAGCCAGTGCGGTGTTGAATTCTTCAATTTCCGCAATGGTTGCTTCCTCATACTGACCGAGGTAGGATGCGTAACCGTTGAACTCGCCTTTTGAAATAGCATCACCGAGATTCCAGAACTTCTTCATGTTCTCGTGGAAGCCGAAATAGTTCATACCTGCATCGAATATGATACTGTCGAAAATAAGGTCGAGCATATCACGGGACTCGGGGTCACGGGAAAGCTTTTCGCCGAGCATGATGTCATAGAATGCGGGGAGAACTTCCTCTGCAGACAGGCAACCGAAGAGCTCGAGAACCTCACCGATCATTTCCTTGTCCTGTGCAATAAGCGGAACGCACATAAGACCGGACCAGTCAACAGTTATGTAATCTTCCTGGTTTTCGTCAAACTTGGGATACGGAAGAATACCGAAGTCAACCTCGGAGCTGCGGAGTCTTTCAAGAGAGGAGAGATACTCAAGGCTGAAGAGCGAGCGTCCCGTACCGATGTTGAGTGACTCGTCCAAGGTGTGACCGTACTGCTCCGTGTCTGCTGCCCAGCTGTAGATATATGTGCTGGGGCTTTCAAAGAGTGCCTGAAGCTTTTCAACAACTGTGTATGTTTTCTGGTTGTTAAGAGCGAAGGTGAAATATCCGTCAGAATCCTGCTCAACAAGAGTGAGTCCGCAGGAATATGTAAGACCGGTAAGCATGTGAGCCGAAGGTGCACCGAAGCCGTAGGTATCGTTTACGTCCCAAACGCCGTCACCGTTGTCGAGAGTTACCACATCGCTCATTTCCATAAGCTTATCAACAGTCCACTTGCCCTCGTGTACGAGATCATAGGGGTTTTCGAGGTTGTTGGTTTCAATCATCTTCTTGTTGAATACCATTACCTCAATATCGGGAATGTTATAATCGGAAATAGCATAGTACTGCTTGCCGTTTACAGCAAGGTTAGCGTTAGCCTTCTGGTTCCACCAGTCGTTATCGAAATCGATGGTGGAGATGGTGTTGAGGTCCTCTAAAAGACCGTCGGTGATCATAACCGCGGTATCCTGAATACAGTGAACAAGAGCGATCTGGTAAAGATTATCACCGGTCATTGCCATCTGCTGAAGTGTGGGATAAATATCGTTGATTCCCGTGCCGCTGAGTGCGATCTGCTCGTATTGGATATCGATGCCGAGGTGCTCCTCGATCTTGAGTTCACGGTTGAAGAGTGCATTGTCCATTGCCTCGCCTGTGTTTTCTTCAACAAAGAAGAACTGGGTATAGTTTCCCCAGTTGGGGCAAAGAATCGTGAAATCCTTCTCGTAGTTTTTCTTTTCGATTCCGGCATACGCGCTGTTGTCATCAGCCGCAGTGGTATCCTTACCGGAGGTGTCCTTTGTGTCATCACCGCTACCGCCGCAAGCCGCGAGTGAGAGCGCCATTGCACCTGCCAAGAGCAGTGCAAATATACGTTTTTTCATGTGTTTTCTCCTTTTACAAAATTAGTGTTTTAGCCATCACAATGTGCTGGTATAATTATATCAATTTTATAGCACAATTTCAATTCGCAATTCAAACCAAATCAGCATGTAAAAATTGTATGAATTGCACATAAAAAAGAGATATTGCCGTGTACACTTGCAATATCTCTTTTTTATTCTTCATTTTTTTGCGATATTATAGCATTTTTTTACGATTAACTGTTTCACACATCGGCAGTTTCGGGAGCGCTGTAATCTGCCACTGAAGCATTTTCAAGCTCCTTGCTGTACGCATCAAGCACCGCCGCCTCAAGTTCAGCTCTGAACTGCGCATTGATCGGGTGAACAATGTCACGGTAAGTATTATCGGGATTCTTTCTGCTGGGCATTACTATAAAGAGCTTTTCTCTTGCGTTTATTACCTTGATGTCATGTACGGCAAGCTGACCGTCAAACGTTACGGAAACTATGGCCTTCATGGGACCGTCGTTAAAAAGCTTTCTTACTTTGATATCAGTGATTACCATTTTTGATCCTCCGTTTTACCCCGGCACAGCCTACTTATGCAAAGCCCGAGGGGTATATCATTTAAGCTGAAATATTCTGCGGTTCAGTGAACCTAAGGATATTATATCTTATAATTGTGAAAATTATGCAATAATTTTTTGAAATTTATAAGGCGTGAAAGAAATATTTTTATGACGCATATGCGTATTGTTTGTTACCTATATTCGTATGTTTTATGAATATGTTAGCGCAAAAACTAATTTTTACCGAAAAGACTTTTATTTTTGCGCTTACTGTGATATAATGGTAGTATAAAACAAACACGGGAGATTACAAACAATGTACACAAGCTATTCGATCTCACAGCTTGAAGAGATATTCGCATCCAAAAAATCCGTCTATTTCATCGGAATCGGCGGCATCAGCATGTCCTCTCTGGCGCACATCGCCGCTGATCTTGGCATGCGTGTGGGCGGCTATGACCGCACGGCAACCGATCTCACACGCAAGCTTGAGCGTGACGGCATCACCGTATACTACGAGCTTGACGCCTCACATATCGAGCCGTATGACGTGATCGTTTACTCCGCCGCAATAAGCCGCGACAACGAGGAGCTTGCTCCGGCTCTCGAATGTGACAAAAATGGCAGCAAAAACTGCGTTTACCGCGCCGATTTCCTCGGTTTTCTCATGAGCCACTACAAAAACCGCATCGGCGTTGCCGGCATGCACGGCAAGTCGAGTGCCACATCCATGACAGCGCACATTTTCCTCGCCGCGGCGCTTGATCCCACAATAGTTTCCGGCGCCGAGCTTACGGCCATCGGCGGCGCATACCGACTCGGCTCAAAGGATAACTTTATCATGGAAGCGTGCGAGTACCAGGACTCGTTCCTGTCCTTCACGCCGAACATCGCGGTAGTTCTCAACATCGACATGGATCACCCCGATTATTTCAAGGATTTAGGTCAGATACGCGACTCCTTCAGCCGTTACCTTGCAATTGCAAATGACGGATATGCCGTTGTCAACGCAGACTGTGAAAACGTCCGTCTGGTGTGCGAGGGATACAAGGGAACTCTTGTCACATTCGCGCTTGAGAATGATGCCGATTTCACGGCGAAGAACATCACATTCGACCACGGCAGAGCCGAGTTTGATATTATCAAAAAGGGCGAGTTTTTCGCTCACGTAAAGCTCGGTGTTACGGGACGGCACAACATAATGAACGCGCTTGCCGCCACCGCAACTGCAGATATTTGCAAAGTATCGCCCGACGCAATCGCACTTGGACTGTCGCAGTTCACGGGAGCGAAGCGCCGCATGGAAAATCGCGGCAGCGTGGCTGGCACTAACGTGCCGCTGTACGATGACTACGCTCACCACCCCACAGAGATAAAGGCTACCCTCTCCGGCGCGCTAGAGTGCGGATATGACCGCGTTGTCGTGGTCTACCAGCCGCACACATATACGAGAACCGCAGAGCTTTTCGACGATTTTACAGAGGTTTTCAACGAGTGCACGAAAAATGGTGTGCATCTTATCCTCGCCGATATCTACGCCGCAAGAGAGCAGAACGTGTTTGGCGTAAGCTCCGAAAAGTTAGCCGCAGGAATTGATGGCGCGGTGTATCTGCCATCGTTTGAAGAGATCGCAAAATATCTCCGCTCCGAGCTTCGTGAGGGCGACATGCTCATCGTAATGGGTGCCGGCGATATTATAAATCTCGATAAGCTTCTGCTTTAAGCCTTGACAAATTCACATTAATGTGATATACTCTAAATACAAAACTGCCACCGGGTAGAGTAATGCAAAAGCATTCGTTCGCACAGCGTTAGGTCTTAGAAGCTGTGTGGTGCGAATGCTTTTTTGATAGAAAGGGACTTTATATGAAAATCCACAACCCGTTTTGCGACTTGACACGCTTTGAAAAAATTCTTTGGATTGTATCAATGATCGTTGTCGGCGGCTCATATATATTTTCAGGCGGCGAGGGTATACTTTCCGCCATAGCCTCGCTCATTGGCGTAACAGCGCTGATTTTTGTTGCCAAGGGGTATGTTTTCGGCCAGCTTCTGACCGTCGCCTTCGCCGTTTTCTACGGCATCATATCCTACTTTTTGGCATATTACGGCGAGATGATAACCTATCTCTGTATGAGTGCGCCCGCCGCACTCATAACCATAGTCGAATGGCTTCGGCATCCCTATAAGGGAACAAAGGAGGTAAAGGTAAGCAAGCTTACAAAAGCGCATATTGTGGGCATCGCCGCGCTCACCGCCATAGTGACGGTTCTGTTCTATTTTATACTGGGAGCACTCGGCAACGCAAGTCTTATTGTTTCCACGCTGTCCGTCACAACAAGCTTTATCGCATCTGCGCTCACGTTCTGCCGCAGTCCGTACTACGCGCTGGCATACGCAGCGAACGATATTGTACTGATAGTGCTGTGGATACTCGCCGCAGCGCAAAGTCTTTCTTATCTTCCCATGGTATTCTGCTTCATAATGTTTCTTTTCAACGACATCTACGGCTTTTACAGCTGGAAGCGCATGGAGAAACGCCAGAAATAAAAAATCCGTCACACACAAAAGTGTGACGTTTTTTTGTGTTTTTGGGAAACCTATTGACAAAATGTCTTTTATATGATAAAATATCAATTGATATATAACGTGTGATATATAAAGGAGCAACATATGCCGCCAAAGGTAAAAATCACAAAAGATGATATTATAGAAGCAGCTGTTGAGCTGGTATGTACAAACGGAGAGATGACAATCAACGCAAGAGCAGTTGCTGCACATCTGAACTGCTCTACCCAGCCGGTATTTTCCAACTTTGCAACAATGGACGAGCTGAAAAAAGCGGTAATACACGCCGCATATAATCGGTATCTCGAATTTATCAAAAATGAGGTCGAGAGCGGAAAATATCCGAAGTACAAATCGTTCGGCATGGCATATATTCGATTTGCGAAAGAGGAAAAGGAGCTCTTCAAGCTTTTATTCATGCGCGACAGAAGTTCAGAAGATACCTCTGTGTCGCCGGACTTTGAGGAATCTATACAAATGATAATGGAAGCCAACGGCGTAACGCGTGATACGGCAACGCTCATGCACCTGGAGGTATGGAGCTGCGTTCACGGCATCGCAGCAATGCTCGTCACATCATTTCTGCCGCTTGAATGGGAGCTTATCAGCGACATGGTAAGCGACGTTTACCACGGAATACGCGCAAGGCATGTGAAGGAGGAGGCGAAACAATGAGCGCTATCGAAATCAAAGCGCTGACAAAGCGTTACAAGGACGTTGTCGCTGTTGACAGTCTGTCCCTCTCTATCGAAGAGGGAGAATTATTCTCCCTGCTCGGTGTAAACGGTGCCGGAAAGACCACAACCGTAAAAATGCTGTCCTGCCTCACAGAGCCGACAGACGGGGACGCATACCTGCTCGGAAAAAGCATTCGCAAAGACACCGCCGCAGTCAAATCTCTCATCGCGGTGTCCCCACAAGAAACCGCCGTTGCGCCGGGACTCAGCGCACGTGAGAATCTCGAGCTTATATGCGGCGTTCACGGTTTCACAAAAGAAAAGCGCACTTCAAAAATAGAGGAGCTTACAAAGCTTCTCGGGCTTGAAAGTGTTATAAACAGAAAAGCCGGAAAGCTGTCGGGCGGTTGGCAGAGGCGGCTCAGCATCGCCATGGCGCTTATCAGCGAGCCTAAAATACTCTTTCTTGACGAACCCACACTCGGGCTTGACGTTATCGCCAGAAGTGAGCTTTGGGATATGATTCGCACGCTGAAGGGCAAGGTTACGGTTGTGTTAACCACACACTATATGGAGGAAGCCGAAGCGCTATCCGACCGTGTTGCCATTATGAAAGACGGCAAGCTCCTCATATGCGACACTGCAGAAAAAATAAAGGCAACAGCTGGAACGGATAAGTTTGAGGAAGCCTTTGTTCGTATTGTAAAGGGGGCGGCAGAATGAAAATGCTCACGTTTGCAAACAGAAATACCAAAGAAATCATTCGCGACCCCTTAACTTTAGCTTTCGGTCTCGGTTTTCCGCTTGTTTTGATTTTTCTCCTCAGTGCAATTCAGGCTAACATCCCCGTGCCGCTCTTTGAAATAGAGCATCTGACCCCCGGAATCACGGTGTTCGGACTCTCATTTATGACTCTCTTTTCCGCGACACTTATTTCAAGGGACAGAGGAACTTCCCTGCTCCAGAGATTATATACAACGCCTCTGACGGCGCTTGATTTTATCCTCGGCTACACTCTGCCGATAGTTCCGGTTGCCGTGGCGCAGAGTATAATCTGCTACACCGTTGCCATTATTCTCGGACTTGAGATTACAGTAAACATACTGCTCGCAGTTATTTTCATCATACCCATATCTGTGCTTTTCATTGCGCTCGGCTTACTTTTCGGCAGTATTCTGACCGATAAACAGGTCGGCGGCATATGCGGCGCACTGCTCACAAACCTCTCGGCTTGGCTTTCGGGAACTTGGTTTGACCTTGAGCTTGTCGGCGGTACGTTTAAAAAAATAGCATACGCACTCCCGTTCGTTCACGCCGTGGAAATGGAACGCGCGGTTCTCCAAGGTGATTTCAGCGGCATATTCCCACATCTGTGGTGGGTGCTCGGATATGCGCTCGGTGCACTTATAATAGCGATACTGCTCTTTTTACGGCAAATGAAAAAGCAATAATCATGTAATCATGACCACCGGCTTAGCCGGTGGTTGGCCCCGCTCTGCAAAGGGCGCGATACTGGCGGGGTAAACGCCCCTTGAATTGTCAGACACGTGCAAGCCTGCCCTACTGCCGCAGATGCGGCAACTAACCTTAGCCTCCCTTGTGTAAAGGGAGGTGGCACGGCGTGCCGTGACGGAGGGATTGTAAACTTTGTCTTTCAATAAAACAATCCCTCAGTCACCTTCGGTGACAGCTCCCTTTGCACAAGGGAGCCTTCCACAGCACGCGGGAATGTTCAACGGCAAAAGCATCTTCGGAACCACCGGCTTAGCTGGTGGTTTTCGTTACACAAGAAAAAACCGCAGATCAATCCTCTGCGGTTTTGTATTTCTTATTTGCAAAAATTCTCCACGTAATTGTCTATCGCCGATGCTATGATGCGCACTGCGCTGTCGCGGTCTGCAACCTCATCAACGGCGGTGTCCTTGTTCTCAAGGTTCTTGTAAACCGTGAAGAAGTGACGCATTTCGTTGAAAATATGTTTTGGCAGCTCATCGATGTTCTGGTAATGATTGTATGTGGGATCGCCGAACGGGATTGCAATTATCTTCTCGTCCTGACGTCCGCTGTCAACCATAGACATAACGCCGATAGGATATGCGCGCACAAGCGTCAGCGGTTCGAGTGCCTCGGAGCAAAGCAGCAGCACGTCGAGCGGGTCCTTGTCATCGCCGTAGGTGCGCGGGATAAAGCCGTAGTTTGCCGGATAGTGTGTGGATGTATAAAGGATGCGGTCGAGCATTATAAGACCGGTTTCCTTGTCAAGCTCATATTTTTTCTTGCTTCCCTTGGATATCTCAACAACGCATACAAAATCCTGCGGCGTTATACGTTTCGGGGATATATCATGCCAGATGTTTGACATTTGTGACCTCCTTAATTGCTATTTATTATATTATACAGCATGCCGCGGCGATGTATTCACAGCCGCGGCACGATTTTATTTAATAACGTTAACCTTGATAATGCCGTCGATTGCGGAAATCTTAGCTGTGATAGCCGCGATAGACGCATCGGAAACCTCTCCGACGACTTCGAGAATGGAGTAAGCATAATCCTTCTTGGAGCGGTTTGCCATGTTTTCGATGTTGATGTTCTCTGCGGAAACCGCACCGGAGATCTGCGCGATGATGTTCGGGATGTTCTTGTGGAGAACACAGATGCGAAGGTCGCCGTTGTGAGGCATCGAAACATCCGGGAAGTTTACGGAATTTACGATGTTACCGTTTTCGAGGTACTCACGGAGCTGCTTTGCCGCCATAACCGCACAGTTGTTCTCGGACTCCTCTGTGGATGCGCCGAGATGAGGAATTGCGATAACGCCGTCCATGCCTGCGGTGCGTGCATTCGGGAAGTCGGTAACGTAGCGTCTTACCTTGCCGGACTTGAGCGCCGCTTCCATGTCGTCATCGTTAACGAGAGCGTCACGCGCGAAGTTAAGGATGATAACGCCATCCTTCATCATTGCGATCGTGTCCTTGTTGATCATGTGCTTGGTCGCAACCTTGGGATCGGGATTGTCGATAAGAGGAGTGTGAACGGAGATGATGTCCGCATTCTTGAAGATGTCCTCACGGGTGTTCACCTTGTGAACAGCGCGGGAGAGGTTCCAAGCCGCTTCAACGGAGATGTACGGGTCGCATCCGAGAACGTCCATGCCGAGATGGATAGCCGCGTTTGCGAGAGGGCCGCCGATAGCGCCAAGACCGATAACGCCGAGTGTCTTGCCCTTGATTTCAGTTCCTGCGAACTTTGACTTTTCCTTTTCAACGAGCTTTGCCACGTTGGGATCGTCCTTCGCACTCTGAACCCAGTTGATACCGCCAACAATGTCACGGCAAGCGAGGAGCATACCGCAGATAGCGGCTTCCTTAACGCCGTTTGCGTTTGCACCGGGGGTGTTGAATACAACGATACCCTCTTCAGCGCATCTGTCAAGCGGAATATTGTTAACGCCGGCACCTGCACGTGCGATAGCCTTTAAGTTATCGCCGAACTCCATGTCGTGCATAACAGCCGAGCGAACCATTATGGCATCGGGATTTTCTATACCTTCGGCAACCGCATAATTTTCATCGAAAATATCGGTGCCGCACTTTGCGATTTTATTGAGAAGCTGTATGTTTTTCATTTCAGATAATCTCCTTAATTTTTACGCTTTTACGCCTTGGGATTTTCAGCTGCGAACTTCTTCATGAACGCAACAAGCGCTTCAACGCCCTCGTAAGGCATTGCATTGTAGATAGAAGCTCTCATACCGCCAACACTGCGGTGGCCCTTAAGGTTCATAAGACCTGCCTTCTCTGCTTCCTTGGGGAACTTCTTGTCAAGCTCCTCAACGCCGGTTACAAATGTAACGTTCATCATGGAACGGCTCTCCTTCTTAACGGGAGCAACATAGTAATCCTGGGAATCGAGATAATCGTAAAGCAGAGCAGCCTTCTTCTCGTTCATTTCCTTCATCTTGTCAAGGCCGCCAAGCTCGAGGATCCACTCATATACAAGTCCTGCAACGTAGATTGCGTAGCAAGGAGGAGTGTTGTACATGGAGTCGTTTTCAGCCATGAGCTGCCAGTCGAGCATGGAGGGAGTTTCGGGGCGAGCGTTGCCGAGAAGGTCCTCGCGAACGATAACAACGGTAAGACCTGCCGGAGCCATGTTCTTCTGTGCGCCTGCGTAAATCACGCCGAACTTGGTTACGTCGACCGGCTCGGAGATGATGCAGGAGGACATGTCGGCAACAAGCGGAATATCACCGGTGTCGGGGATATAGTTAAACTTGGTACCGTAAATTGTATTGTTGAAGCAGATATGTACGTAGTCTGCGTCGGGACGGAAGGACTCACGTGTGGTTTCGGGGATATAGGTGAAGTTGTCTTCCTTGGAAGAAGCAACTGCCTTTGCGTCGCCGTACTTCTGTGCTTCCTTGTATGCCTTTGTGGAGAACTGACCGGAAAGGATGTAGTCAGCCTTACCGGTTTTCATAAGGTTAAGCGGAATAGCCGCGAACTGTGTGGACGCACCGCCCTGCAGGAAGAGCACCTTATAGTTATCCGGAATGTTCATAACCTTGCGAAGGTCAGCCTCTGCCTTCTGAATGATTGCTTCATACGCGGGGGAGCGGTGGCTCATCTCCATAACGGACATGCCTGCATCGCCGTAGTTAACGAGCTCTGCTGCTGCCTTTTCAAGCACGGGAAGGGGAAGCATGGAAGGACCTGCGGAAAAATTGTAAACTCTGTTCATAATAAACCTCCAAAAATTTCTACCGATAGTAGATATAATGATATAGATTATAATATATTATAAACCATTATTCGAAGTCTGTCAATAGACAAGATGCAAAATTTTATCAATTTAGTTGACTAAATTTTGTAAGGTACAAATTGGCGGCAATATTTAATATAAAACTCGGCAAAATACATATGCCCGAACAAACAAAAAAGGAGAAATACCATGACAAGCAAATTCATCGGTGTAACAAAGGCCGCCATTGCCGGTGCAGTATTCGGCACCGCAGTCGGAATGGTCGCCGTCCCCACCACGAAAAAGGTGAAAAAATACAGAAAAAAGCTTAATTCAAACACAGGCAAGGCACTGCGTACCGTGGGCATCGCTATGCAGAATGCCGCTGACATGCTCGGCTGAATATAAACATGACCACTGGCTTAGCCGGTTGTTTGCTCCGCCCTGTAAGGGCGCGATGCCGGCAGGGCTAACGCCCCTTGAATTGTCCGACACGTGCAATCCTGCCCTACTGCCGCAGATGCGGCAACTAACCTTAGCCTCCCTTGTGTAAAGGGAGGTGGCTCGGCATGCCGTGACGGAGGGATTGTAAACTTTGTCTTTCGATAAAACAATCCCTCAGTCACCTTCGGTGACAGCTCCCTTTGCACAAGGGAGCCTTCCACAGCACGCGAGATTCTTCATCGGCAAAAGCCTCTACGAAAACCAAAAACACACCCGTTACCTGTTTGGTAACGGGTGTATATTAAATCAGCCTATAACTGCGCTCTCGGGAGCAGCTGTTTCCTCGACCTTGTCAACCTCAATGCTGCGGTAGCACTGCATACCCGTACCTGCGGGGATGAGCTTGCCGATAATGACGTTTTCTTTAAGACCGAGCAGATTATCAACCTTACCTCTGATAGCAGCCTCTGTGAGAACCTTTGTGGTTTCCTGGAAAGATGCCGCGGAGAGGAAGGAATCTGTGAGAAGTGCTGCCTTGGTGATACCGAGGAGCACCGGTGCACCGCTTGCAAGACGAAGTGTTGTTTCGCCTGCGTCGATACGCGCCTGAACCTCTGCGTTTTCGCGCTCAAGCTCAAGAAGATCAACAACACTTCCTGCGAGCAGAGTTGTATCGCCTGCATCCTCGATGCGAGTTTTTCTCGTCATCTGACGTGCGATAACTTCAATGTGCTTATCGTTAACCTCAACCGACTGCAGACGGTAAACCTTCTGAACTTCGCGGATGATGTAGTCATAAGCCGCATCGAGTCCGTTGATGCGAAGGATATCGGTGGGGCAGATCGAACCCTCGGTGAGAGGCTGACCTGCGGCAACATCCTGACCGTCTTCGATGATGATGCGTGTGCCGAACGGAATCGGATACGCAACGTCTTCAACTGCAGCGCCGGCAGAAACAGTGATAGTTCTCAGGCGCTTATTTTCGGTGATGCGTGCAACACCGGAAATTTCGGAAACGATAGCAGTCTTTTTAGGTCTGCGTGCCTCAAAGAGCTCCTCAACTCGGGGAAGACCCTGTGTAATGTCGGCTCCCGCAACGCCGCCCGTGTGGAACGTACGCATGGTAAGCTGTGTACCCGGCTCACCGATAGACTGTGCGGCGATAATACCGACAGCTTCACCGACGTTAACGGGCTTGGAGGAAGCAAGGTCTGCACCGTAGCAGTGTGCACATACGCCGTGCTTTGCCTTACATTCGAGTATGGTTCTGATGAGTACCTTTTCGATACCGGCCGCAACGATTACGTCCGCGATATCGTCTGTGATCATGTTGTTGTCGGCAATGATAAGCTCGCCGGTGGTGGGATTTACAACATCACCGATTACGAAGCGTCCGATAAGACGGTCGCGCAGAGGCTCGATAACCTCGTTGCCGTCCATGATCTTGGAAACCCAGATACCCTTGCGTGTGCCGCAATCGTCCTCGCGAACGATAACGTCCTGCGAAACGTCAACAAGACGTCTGGTAAGGTAACCGGAGTCAGCGGTCTTAAGCGCGGTATCGGAAAGCGACTTACGCGCACCACGTGCCGCTACGAAATATTCAAGGATGTTAAGACCCTCACGGAAGTTCGATTTAATCGGCATTTCCATGGTCTTACCGTTGGTTGCGAACATGAGGCCTCGCATACCTGCGAGCTGACGCATCTGTGTTAAGTTACCGCGGGCACCGGAGTCGGACATCATCTTGATCGGGTTATAACGGTCAAACTTAGCCTGAAGCGCTTCAACAACCTCGTTGGTGGTACGCTCCCAGATCTTGATTACTGCGTTATAACGCTCTTCCTCGGAAAGACGTCCTCTCTGGAAGTGCTTCATAACCTCAAGAACCTGCTTTTCGGCATCTGCAACGAGAGTGTACTTCTGCTCCGGAATGGTCATATCCGCAACGGAAATGGAGAGCGAAGACTTTGTGGAATACTTAAAGCCCATCGCCTTGATAGAGTCAAGCACCTGTGCGGTGGTTGCCGGACCGTGCTTCTTGATGCAGCGGTCGATTATCTTACCGAGGTCCTTCTTCTTGGTCGGGAAAGCGATTTCGAGATCAAGAATCTTCTTAGGATCGGTTCTGTCAACGAATCCGAGGTCCTGCGGGATCTCACGGTTGAAGATAAGACGTCCGAGAGTTGCATCGATGATGCCGGTGTGCATAACGCCGTCGATCTCGCGGGATACGCGAACCTTGATAGCGGCATGGATACCGAGCTGGTGGTTTTCGTAAGCCATTACAGCCACATCGAAGTCACGGAACACACGTCCCTCACCGGGTTCGCCTGCGCGGTCGATGGTGAGATAGTAGGAACCGAGGA
>JAZTXD010000169.1:0-1038 GCA_045636265.1 Candidatus Flemingiibacterium sp. | reverse complement strand
AGCTTGCTGACGACAGCGTCAAACACCGTGTAATCCTTGATGATTACGTCAACGTCAATACACGGCTTTGCCGACATTCCTTCAACAGAGGTACTTCCAACATGCTCTATGCCGACGATGAGATCCGCGATAGCGGCTTCTATTTCAGTTTTTATTTCTTCAAAAGCGGATTTCCACGCCACGTCATATGGCAGAACGATAACCTTTTTTGTTCGCATATCAATCACCTGCAAATTCCTACTTAATGCTATGTTTACAACACAAACGCAAGAACAATAAGCGCAATTATCGCAACCCATATCAGCACGAATGGGATAGCGTAATACCACTTTTCCGGCTTTCCGTTGCCCCACATACCTTGGGCGCGACTTCTGCAATCCTCGAAAACTTCGTTTGGTATGCACTTGATGCACCAAGCAATCAGCGCGGGCAAAATTATGACATCATCCAAATATCCCAAGACGGGGATAAAATCGGGAATCAGATCGATCGGTGAGAGCGCGTAAACGACAATGATCGCCGCTATGATTTTTGCATACCACGGAGTTCTTTTTTCCTTGAGTGCAAGGAACACTGCAGGAATATCGGTTTTTAACTTTTTTGCTCGTTCTGTTAACTTACTCATTTTTTCTTCTTTCTTCCGGTTGCCTCGAAACTTGCGTTTACAAGGAACTTAACAACGTCCTCGGGAGCGTCGGGCAGAAGCACAGAGATCCAATGGAGCTTGTTCATGTGATAGGCGGGATAGACACCGTCCGCCGCACCGAATGAACCGAACATCTCGGTCGGCAGCTTGAGGTTCACAACGTCAATGACCTCGTCGCTATCAAGTCCAAACTTGCGCCGTGATACGCGCATCACAATGGCATACCACTTGCGGTTGTCCGCGTGCCTCAGCACCGCCGTTTCAAAATCCTCGTCAACCGGATAGTCCGGCGATGTGCCGTATATATTGAGGCAGTATGAGAGAAATTCTTGTTTCGTCATCGCCGGGCCTCCATAATTACGCCGCCGCATTAGCATTTATTTTATCAATTA
>JAZTXD010000168.1:0-6849 GCA_045636265.1 Candidatus Flemingiibacterium sp. | reverse complement strand
CCTTCCCATGTCATAAAGCCGATGAGAGCGTTTCTGCCAAGCGAGATTTCGCCGTGATCGGTCGCAGGACCGTCAGCGATAACCTGCTTTTCTTCGATGCGCTCGCCAACATTTACGATAGGCTTCTGGTTTACGCAAGTGCCCTGGTTGGAGCGCTTGAACTTGATAAGGCTGTATACATCCTTGGTGCCGGCATCGGTACGTATAACGATTTCGTCAGCGCATACCTTTTCAACATAACCGGCGTTTCTCGCACATACAACGACACCGGAGTCAACCGCCGCCTTATATTCCATACCCGTAGCAACGATAGGAGCATCGGGAATGAGCAGCGGAACTGCCTGCTTCTGCATGTTTGAACCCATGAGCGCACGGGAGTTGTCGTCGTTTTCAAGGAACGGGATACAAGCTGTTGCAACAGACACAACCATCTTCGGGGAAACGTCCATAAAGTCCGCTTCTTCCGCGTTAAATTCGATAATTTCGTTTCTGCGGCGGCCGGAGATACGCTTGTTTACAAAGCGGCTATTTTCGTCGAGAGCTTCGTTGGCCTGAGCGATTGTATAGTTATCCTCAACGTCCGCAGTCATGTATACAACTTCATCGGTAACGACGCCGGTAGCCTTATCGATTCTTCTGTAAGGAGCCTCGATAAATCCGTAATCGTTTATCTTCGCATAGGTAGAAAGATAGGAAATAAGACCGATGTTAGGTCCTTCAGGGGTTTCGATAGGGCACATACGTCCGTAGTGAGTATAGTGTACGTCACGAACCTCGAAGGAAGCTCTGTCACGGGAAAGACCGCCGGGACCGAGCGCGGACAGACGGCGCTTATGCGTAAGCTCCGCCAGAGGGTTGTTCTGGTCCATGAACTGCGAGAGCGGCGAGGAGCCGAAGAATTCACGGATCGCGGTAACAACGGGTCTGATATTTATAAGCGTGTTAGGAGTGAGAGTTTCGGCATCCTGCGTGGTCATGCGCTCCTTAACGGTCTTGTCCAT
Source organism: Candidatus Flemingiibacterium sp. (assembly GCA_045636265.1). Classification (GTDB taxonomy): domain Bacteria; phylum Bacillota; class Clostridia; order Oscillospirales; family CAG-272; genus Flemingiibacterium. The sequence continues at coordinate 5,848 of JAZTXD010000168.1, read as the reverse complement.
ACGGGAGAAGCCGATGCGCATCTGATTCTGCAGAAGCTCACCAACGGAACGCAGACGGCGGTTTCCGAGGTGGTCGATATCATCCTTAACGCCGATATCGTTGGAAAGACAGGTGAGGTAGTTGATAGACGCAAAGATATCGTCCTTGGTGATGTGCTTGGGAACGAGATCAGCGATACGTCCCTTTGCAATCTTCTTGAACTCTTCAACGTCTCCGCCAGCCTCTTCAAGCATCTCGATCATAGCCGAAAGCTTAACCTTTTCGGTGATGCCGATATCCTTGAGATCACAACCGATAACATACTCCGGCTCAACCATTCCGTTACCGAATACCTTTACAACGGTTTCGCCGTCCTCAAGATACAGATATACTTCGTTTACGCCGGCATGCTCGATGTTCATTGCCTTTTCTTCGTCAAGAAGCTCATTTGCCTCATAGAGAAGCTCGCCCGTGATGGGAGAAACCACAGCTTGTGCAAGCTTACGTCCTGCGATACGCTTGCCGAGAGCAAGCTTCTTGTCGTACTTATAGCGTCCGACAGGCGCGAGGTCGTATCTCTTCGGATCAAAGAAGAGGTTGTTTATAAGAAGCTGAGCGCTTTCAACGAGCGGAGGCTCGCCGGGACGCAGCTTTTTGTAGATCTCCTTGAGAGCTTCGTCGCCAAGAGAGGTATGATTCTTGTCGGCCTCTGCCTGCATCATATCCTTTTCCATAGTTGCAACGAGCTTGGGATCGTTACCGAAATATTTTACAATTTCCTCATCGCTTTCGATACCCAGAGCGCGGATAAGCACAGTTACAGGTATCTTGCGGTTCTTGTCTATACGAACGTAGAATACGTCGTTAGCATCGGTTTCATATTCGAGCCATGCGCCGCGGTAGGGGATAACAGTAGCGGCAAAGAGAACCTTACCGGTCTTGTCGATAGAGGTTTCATAATATATACCGGGCGATCTTACGATCTGAGAAACGATAACTCTCTCAGCACCGTTAATTATAAAGGTACCGTTGTCGGTCATAAGCGGGAAATCGCCCATGAACACAGCAGATTCCTTAACTTCACCCGTTGCTTTGTTGGTGAGTCTTACGGTTACGCGAAGCGGAGCTGCAAAGTTCGTGTCACGTTCCTTGCACTCTTCCTCGGGATATTTGGGGGTGGAATCGATCGTATAATCGATGAACTCGATAACGAGATTGCCCGAATAGTCGGTAATAGGCGACACATCGTGAAGCACCTCGCGAAGTCCCTCCTCAAGGAACCACTTATACGATTTCTTCTGAACCTCGATAAGATTCGGCATATCAAGAGTATCACCGATCTTTGCGAAGCTCATACGTTCGGTTTTGCCAAGCATTGTGGGCTTAACCACCATAGAAACTATCACTCCATTCAACAGTATTGACATCCTTGGTCTTGGCACATGTGCTTTGAAAATGCGCACAACAGACACGTTCAAGGGGCAAAAAAACACCACAGGTCAAGTTACATCCGAGCCGTTCTTCGGCGGCGCTGTTTTTGGGGTTTACCTCCACCTGTGATTTTGAACAAAATTTGCCATGCGCCACGCGCTTTTTTTGACATCTATCAAAAAGTCAGCATAGTCAAAGCGATTATAATGCAGTATAATATTATAGCACAGAGTCCTGCGCTTGTCAAGAGGAATTTGGAAAAATATTTTATTTTTTTGAAATTTGTGTGATCGGCGCTCCGAGGAGCGCCGGGGTTACGGCTAAAAGAGGGGATGTACAACCAACTGCGTAGGTTTTACATCTCCCTCTAAGAGTTCGCCTTTGGCGAACTCTACTCCCACTGCTTTCCTTGCTTGCGCCGGAGGCGCTCCCCGGCGCTCAAAAAAGATTCGCGCTGGTCAGTGCAAACATACCGCCCACATTTCAGATACCGCTCTATTCCACCAACCGATAGAGTGGAGCGGTTCATTTGCGGCACCGCTTTACAGCGCGAACATACCGCCCACATTGCAGGTACCGCTCCATTTCACCAACCGATTGAGTGGGGCGTTTCCCATGCGGCACCGCTTTACCGGCGCGAATAGAGCCGGAAGCCGCAAGGCTGATCGGCGACCTTGAGCGCAATCCGGGCGCAAGCCAAAGGAAAGCGGGGTTTCAAAAGGGGTGGAAAACCATCGCGGCGAGCGTTGGTTGTCCATCCCTTTTGTATTAGCCATACGGCGATGCGCTGTACTGTCGGGCGCTCATGAGAGCGCAAAAAAAGACGGCGTGTCACATGGACACGCCGTCTGATTCACCTTTTGTTAAGGCTTAAGTATTTCTTAGTGTCTCTTCTTGGAAGCAACTACGAAAGCTGCACCGGAAGCTGCGGTAAGAACTACTGCGATAACTGCAGGGTCGAATGTGTCGGGGTTGGTGGTGGTAGTACCGGTGGTATCATCGGTCTTAGCAGTGGTATCGTCAGTCTTAGCGGATGTATCATCGGTCTTAGCAGTGGTGTCGTCCTGCTTTGCAGTGGTGTCGTCCTGCTTTGCGGTGGTGTCGTCAGTCTTGTCGTCGCCAGCAGGAGCGGTTGCCTTCTCTTCAGAGAGGTTGTAGAATACAGGAGTACCTGAACCCTCGCCTGCGTAGTCTATACAGTACTGAGAGAAGTGAACCTTATCGGTGGGAGCCTCGATGCCTTCATAGTCAGCATGGAGGTCGAAGAGCCAGAGCTTGAGGCCGAGCTTACCAGCGGTGTAAACGTCGTTGGTCTCGAGGGTGTCGTAAGGGAACTTAACTTCGATTACGTAACCGGTGTCGGACTGAGTGCACTCATACTCAACTTCTTCGATATCGCAGAAGTTAGGCTGAATGGTGTATGCACGCTTACCGTAAGCGTCAACACCGATCTTGAACATAGCGTCGCCGCCGTTGAGGTCAAGACGGAACTCAACTACGTCGTTGCCGTAGGGGTTGTTGTTCTCGTAAACGAAGGAATCAGCTGCAGATACAACGTCATCGTCAGTTACGTCAGCTACGAGGTAAACGTAGGATGCGTCGTAAAGAGCGTAGAACTTTGCAGATGCAGTGTTCCAGGGGCTGTCGGTAACAGCGTTCTTGCTCTGGTCGTTGTCGTACTCAATAGTGAGAGAAGACTTGTAGATATCGTCAACCTTACCATCGAGAACAGGAGTACCGTAAAGTACTTCGTCGTTTGCTGCGCTAACGGGAGCAACAGCCATCACTGCCATAGCGAGGCAAGCGATAAGGATAATGCTAAACAGTTTTTTCATAACTTTTCTCCTTTTGGAATTTTTTTTGATTCGGTAGTAACCCATTTTTAGCATGGGGGCTACCTCACACGTTTATTTTACCATAATGAAGCAAATATAGCAATATGCAATTTAGGACATTTGCTCCTCAAAACTCCGTCCTTTTTTGCCGCTTTTGCCCTTTTCCACAAGCTTTTCCTGTTATATTTGTACAACATTTCACAACGCCATATGATCCTGCCGCAACATTTAATCAACGCGAACGAAGCCGGAGGCACAGGGGCAATGCCGTACAGCACAATCCTCACAGACGAAAAGTCCCTATCTGTCTATCTCCCTATCCATATCATTTTTTGTAATCGAATGGCCGAAATACTTCTTGTAAGCTCGCTCAAAGGTACGTCTTGAAACGTAGCCCGATTTTGCCATTACGCCATCTATGCTCTCGCCCTTTTCCAAAAGCGCCCGCGCAAGTCGCATACGGGAAGCCAGAACAAGATCATGGTAATTCTTTCCGTAAAGCTCCTGAAGTATTCTTGTCAGCTGGCGTTCGCTGACACCAAGCTCATCCGCAAGCTGAAGCTTACTGCAGTTGGGATCTTTTGCCGCGGAGGCGAAAAAGCTTTCAAGACGTGATTCACGTTCTTCCTCAAGCGTTTGCTTTATCGGATTTTGTTCAAAAGCACCGCAGCTCAAAGCCTTGGCAAGCTTCACTATAACGATCCGCACCTCGGCCGCCATCAGCTCCTTTGCACCGAACCCGGTGTCGCTCGCAAGCGCTCGCACAGCTTCGAAATGCTTTCTTCCCCCAAAATCATCCTCTATCTCAACTGTCGTTTCGATTTTTGAAAAGACCTCGCATATTCTGTCCGGCTTGCCGCCGGTCAGAACAAACATAAACGACTGCCGCTCACCCGCAGGCAAAGGGACGGACGAATGCTGACAAAACGGAGGAGCAATCGTACAGACGTCCTTACCGTTACGGCTGAAAAAGCTTATCTCATAGCAGCAGTGTGTGTGCGATACTCCGTTTATCAGCAAAGGCGGTTTAGAGTAATATTCGGAACTCACGGTAGTAAAGAACACATACATGCCGGGCATATCCACACGGTGATGTTTTTCAAGCGTGTTGCTCACAGCTTACCCTCCCCTGATCTTTTTTGTATACATTTATATTATAGCACTAAACTCACGGCTTGTAAAGACAAATTAAGACAAAACTTGTTGCATTTTTTGCCTTTTTTGTCCTACATCATAGTAAAAACCGCCGAAGACAAGGCATGCCGCAGGCAAGTTTTACGTTTTTTTTGATAATTTTTCAAAAACCCCTTGATATTTTGAAAAGTTTGTGGTATGATATATGGAGAAATGCTGTTTTTACAGCTATGGGCCCCGGCTGCATCAGGCGAAAACCGTTACAGTCAAAGCCTAATGCAGACGAATTTTGAAGGAGGTGAACAGTTTGCCGAACATTAAATCCGCAAAGAAGCGCGTTAAGGTTATCGAAGCTAAGACACTTCAGAACAAGATGCTCAAATCCGCGCTCAAGACTTCTATGAAGTAGTACGAAGCAGCACTCGCTTCCGGTGACAAGGCTGCAGCCGCTGAAACTTACAAAGCAGCAGTTAAGAAGATCGACCAGGCAGTAGCTCAGGGACTTCTCCACAAGAACAATGCTGCAAGAAAGAAGAGCAATTACACAGTAAAGCTCAACCAGCTTGGTGCGTAAATCTTATATGTAATTTTGGTGATGAAGCTGCTTCATCACCTTTTTACTTTATTCGCCCGACCGAAAAAAGCTCCACACCCTGCCGTGGGTGTCAACGCATACACTCCAGCGCTCGTTTTTATCTTCTATCTCGCAGAGCGTAAAGCCGCACATTTCCTGCAGGACGCTCACATCAGCGCCGCCTGACTTCCTGCGTACAGAGTTGTAGAACGCGAGAGCCGCATCACGCCGTTCTTCTTCGGTACACGCTGTTGTCGGATGCTCCCCCACACGGATATAAACAAATCCCACAAGTCGCCCGTCGGACAGCGAATACTCGATTCGCAAATTTTCGCTTTCGGCAAGCCACGTCCCGCGCTCCTCCGACAGCTCAAGCTCCAGCGTACGCAAAGCCCCGTCAAAAAGCTCACGCTTCGCACGCTCGGCAACTCCTTTTGTATATGCAAGCACCTGTTCATCGGGAATGTCTGTGCTCTCTGACGGCTCGGTTTCGCCGATTGCCTCGTTCACTTGCTCAAGTGTGAGGTCGATGATACGCCTTGCATCGTCGGTGCTGTCATATTCAATGGAAGAAAGCAGGGCGAATGTTTCGGCGTACGCCGTTACATACTTCTCTGCTGTGTCACCCATACGCATACGGTTCACAAGCGACATCAGCGGTTCAAGCGACACGTCCGCCGGAAGTCCCGACACTGCGCCTTCAAAACGCAGTGATGCGCTGTAGCGTCCCTCGGCATCCTCGGCACTGTTCCATTCCAAAAGTGCATCCGCGCAAAGCGTGAGCGATTCGTAATATCCCTCAAGCTCCCGACGGTGCAGTCCGCCGGAAAGCGCGCTCACCAGGACCGCAAGCAGTACGCAAACGAGCGCGAGGCTTAGCAAAAATGTATAAAC
>JAZTXD010000167.1:0-1309 GCA_045636265.1 Candidatus Flemingiibacterium sp. | reverse complement strand
CAAAACAAACGTGACAATCCCGGCGATTTCTTTCCGATGCCCAAAGCTGTGTTTCGGCTGGGGCTTGATTCGGGAGAGATCGCCGTTCTCGCATTCCTTATGTACTGCGAAGACAGAAAGACTTACCAGTGCCATCCGAGCTACAACACCATCGGTAGTGCCGTCGGCATGAGCAACAACACCGTCAAGAAATACGTGGACAGGCTTGAGCACAAGGGCTTCATCTACACCGAGCCAACGATGGTTCGGACACGTGACGGCAGAGCTCATAACGGCAGCCTCCTCTATACTCTGCAACCGATACAGCCTATAGAGGAAGCATACTTCGAGCGACAGCTCCGAGAGGCTGAGTCGCGGATGCACTTTAATAATGCCATAAAAAAATACGAGAAGAAAGGAGGTAGAGTGAATGAAGCAGTCGATGTATAAGAACCGAGATGAGCTTCCCATGTTCCTCACCGTAATGGACGTGGCAAATCTGCTCGGCATCTCCCGTGCAAGCGCCTACGAGCTCGTGCGTGAGGATAACTTCCCGAAACTGAAAATTGTTCAGGGGCGCACGATTATTCCTCGTGACAGACTCCTCGAATGGCTCGATGATCAGACGAGATACGATGAACTTCCGAGGTGACGAGTATGATAAAATTAGATTATAATCAGGCTCGTAAGGTTCACAAGCTCATACGAAAAGAGTGTTGTAATTGCGTGGAAAACAATTGTGTTCTAATGGACGATGTGTGCGTACAACTCATAAGTCAGCACAACATTTACTGCAATTATTTTCTCCGCGCGGTGCTTCCGCTTGACAAAAATCTCTCTGCGGAATTACTCTCGGAGAACGCAAAGCGGTGCGAGGTGTGCGGAAAATATTTCACACCGAGGAACAACAGCCACAAGTATTGCGATAGCTGTTCGGAGAAAAAGCGCGGTGAGTATATGAAAAACTATATGCGAGAAAAACGCATGAAGTGTTAACATTCAGAGCCGAAAAAGTCAAGGAAAATCAAGGACTTTCAGCTCGGTATCGATAGGGGGTAGGCATATAAGGTCTACCCCTTATTCCATTACAGAAAACCACGGTGAGCGCAACAATAAGTGAACCGTGTACCACTTACTATCGGGGGTTTTGCAAGCCCCTATTTTTTTAGCAGGATAAAGCCGTGTCTAATGCACGGTGCATCACATCGCACGGCAACGCCGAGCGAATGGCAAAAAGCGAGGTGTTTCAAGGACTTTTCGAGAAATTCGCATAGGCGCGTTTACGCAGGCAAAAGCTGTCTGTTCGCGCCAATTTGTGAAATTAACGGTC
>JAZTXD010000166.1:0-18691 GCA_045636265.1 Candidatus Flemingiibacterium sp. | reverse complement strand
TCACGGGAATGGTGTATGCAGAATCGCGACACCGAGCTTCCCCCCGTCATTGATACGGCACTCGAAAAACGTGCCGACGGAATTCCGCTTCAATATATACTGGGAGAGGCATGGTTCTGGGGCAACCGCTTTGACGTGTCCCCCGACTGTCTTATTCCCCAGCCGGACACAGAGCACTGTGTATCATTGGCACTTGAGCATCTCGCCTCCGGTGGCAAGCTGCTCGACATCTGCACGGGAAGCGGATGCATCGCTATATCTATATTGAAAGAAAACGCTTCAGCTACCGCTGTGGCAATCGACATTTCCGAGCCGGCACTTGCTATAGCGAAGCAGAACACCGCACAGCACGGCGTCGCCGACCGCCTAACTTTGATGCATGCGGACGCGCTCGCTGACGATATAACCGAACATGTACGAAATGCCGATGTTATCGTTTCAAATCCTCCATATATAAATTCGGATGTAATCGACACGCTTTCCAATGAGGTTCGCCACGAGCCGCGAATCGCACTTGACGGCGGCGGTGACGGAATGATTTTCTACCGCCACTTTATAAATACCCTCGCCCCAATGATGAAACCGTCCGCGGTTATGATACTTGAGCTCGGTTACGATCAATCCGAGCGCATATCAAAGCTTTGCGCCGATGCCGGGCTTTCATGCGAGCTTCACCGCGATTTCGGCGGAAATATACGTGTCGCGGTCATTGGCAGTGGCATCAGCAATAAATAATGAATAGAATATTATTACTCTTATCTTTAAGGAGTTATTATGTCAAAACCAACCGTACTCATCCTTTTCGGAGGAAAATCCACGGAATATGAGGTTTCCCTCATCTCCGCGCATTCTATCCTCACAAATATTGACCGCGAGAAATATACCGTCGTCACCGTTGGCATCACCAAAGACGGCGACTGGTTCCTTTTTGATGGCAACACCGAGCACATCAAAAACGGCACATGGTGCGCCGATACGTCCACGCTTAAGCGCGCGGCACTCTCCCCCTCTCCCGCAGATTCGGGACTTTACGTTTTCGGCGCGAACGGCAGTGCCGAGCTCATCCGCATCGACGTCATCTTCCCCGTTATGCACGGCGCGAACGCCGAGGACGGAACTCTGCAAGGACTCATGCAGCTCTCAGGCATCCCGTTCGTTGGCTGCGGATGTGCAACGTCCGCTATCGGCATGGACAAAGCGTATACAAAGCTTGTGCTTCACCACTACGGCATCCCCCAGGCAAAATGCGAGATCGTAGACAGCTTCCGTCTTGCGACCGATCCCGACAGTGCCGTCAAGGCATGTGAGGGAATCGGACAGTATCCGCTGTTCGTTAAGCCTGCCAACGCAGGCTCATCCGTCGGCGCATCCAAGGCAAACGACCGCGAGGGCCTTCTGCGCGCGCTGAAGCTTGCCGCAGAGCATGACAGAAAGATTATAGTTGAAGAGTACATAAGCGGCAAAGAAGTGGAAGTCGCCGTTATGGGAAACGGCAACTACACCGCCTCCACCCCCGGTCAGATAAACCCCGGCGCGGAATTTTACGACTACGATGCAAAATACAGCGCCGACAGTAGTTCCAGCGCAATAATCCCTGCCGACATCGGCGAGGGCACCGCAAAAGAAATCCGTGGATACGCAAAAATCATCTGCACAGCACTCGGCGTTACAGGGCTGTCACGTGTCGATTTCTTCGTCTATGAAAAAGACGGCGAGGAGAAAATAATCTTTAACGAAATCAACACTCTCCCCGGATTCACACAGATAAGCATGTACCCGAAGCTTTTCATGCACGACGGAATGACATATCCCGAAATTATCGACAATCTTATTACACTCGCATTAAAAAAGGAGGCGTAAGCCTTGATAGGAATTTTCGACAGCGGTCTTGGCGGTCTGTCCGCGCTCAAAGAGGTGCACTCGCTTCTGCCGTGGGAGGATATAATCTACTTCGGCGACACCGGACGTGTTCCCTACGGCACAAGATCAAGAGAAACCATTATAAAATACTGTCTGCAGGATTTAAACTTTTTGAAATCCAAGGGCGTTGATGCGGTTATGGTCGCGTGCGGTACCGCAAGTTCAAATGCGCTCGATGCCATGCGTGAAAGCGCACCGGATATCCCGATAGTCGGCGTTATTGATGCGGGTGCAAGGGCGGCGCAGGCGGCCACTAAAAATAAGAAGGTCGGCATCGCCGGCACGCCGTCAACAATAAAGAGCGGCGCTTTTGAAAAGAAGCTTCGTGAGCTTGACGACACGCTCACTCTCACATGTGCGCCATGTCCGCTTTTTGTACCGCTTGTGGAAAACGGCTTCGTTGACGCCGACGAGGAGATCACACAGCTCGCGGCGAAAACGCATCTTCGCGACATAATAGAAAGCGGCGCGGACACGCTCATTCTCGGATGCACGCACTACCCGATAATCTCGGGGGCGATATCGGCAGTCATGCCGGGCGTGACGCTCATAAACGTAGGAGCAGAGGCGGCGCGTGAGCTTGCAAAAACCGCCGCGGCACGCGACTCTGACAAAACCCGCACAGGCAAGGTCGAATACTTTGTCAGCGACGAGCCGCAAGGCTTTGAGCGCATTGCGTCAATATTCCTCGGCGAGGAGCTTCGCGGCGCAGTGACGAGAATAGACATTGAAAAATATTGATATAAAGGGGACAGCAAGTCTTGCTGTCCCCTTTATATCTACCGCCCCAATCGGGCAGTGCCAACATTATGGGCAGTGTGTTCGCACTATCCAGCGCGAGTCTTTCTTCGAGCGCCGTGGAGCGCCTCCGGCGCTGGCAAGGAAAGAGGGAGGAGCCCGAGGAGAGAGGAAAACCTACGCAGTTGGTTGTCCTCCCTCCTTGGAATTACGCATCCCTCGGCACTCTCATGAGTGCCGATACAGTGCCGCGCATCGCCGTGCGCGTATAGGATACGCAAAAGGGAAAGGACAACCTGCGGTTTTCCTCTCCCTTTTGAAATCCCTCACTTTTCCCTTGGAGCCCGACTCGCGCGGGGAAAAGATTCGCGCTGTGCAGCGGTGCATATAGATACCGCTCCACTTACGGCGGACCGTCGGGGACGCAAGGCGGCATCTGCAATAAGTGCGCGGCATTTTATTTTTATACATAAAAATCGCATATAAACTAACTTTATATTGACTTGACAGCTCATATAATATATAATAAATGTAGAAACACTACGAGGAGGTGACACTGTGGCTGTCATTCTTGATAATTACCCAACGGGACTTTTAGAGCTGCTTGACAAAAAAGGTGTGGCTGAAGATAAAATACAGCTGATCGCAAGATGCGACATGAACCGCGAAAAGGTCTTCTGCGACTGTTTCCTCGTCGCAACAAGCGAAGAGCTTCTCATAATCTCCGGAATAATGACACTTCGCGAAAAGCAGGGCGTCAACAAGCATACAGCTCCCGCACGCGCTTCAAGACTCGAAGCCGAATTCACCGAGCTTTCGTATGAATGTCACATGCTCTCCGATCTGTCGGAGTTCTCGGTTGAGGAGATGCTCTCCTCGGCAAGGCTCACAGCAAAGAGTGAGGCCGCTGACGGACGTATACTGCTCGCGCTTTTCACCAACACCTCAAAATCGCAGATAAATCTTTTCTGCAAATACATAAAAAAGGTGAAGGACGGCAAGGATATCGAGCTTGACGAAGATGACGCAAAGGAAAGCAGATTCTGCCCCAAGTGCGGCTCGCGCTATCCCGACAAGGACAGACAGATCTGTCCCCGATGCATGGACAAGGGCAAGCTCATTCGCCGAATGGCTGTGTTTTTCCTCAAATATAAATGGCAGCTTGTTATCATCATAGCTCTGCTTATTATAATGAGTGGACTTGGTGTGCTCTCCCCGTATATCGGCTCAGCGTTCTACTATGACGAGGTTTTAAATGCCGACGGTGACTTCTTCGGGCAGATACTTTTGGTGCTCGGAATGATAATCGGCATGCGTGTCTTCACGATCATCCTCAATATATTAAACGGTGTCATCACATCAAAAATCGCCGCGCAGATCACGTATGACTTAAAGCAGACTATTTTCAGCGCGATAAAGCGCCTCTCGATAAGCTTCTTCACAGGACGTCAAACGGGCGGACTCATGACTCAGGTCAACAACGATGCCAACACGATATACAGCTTCTTCTGCGACGGCCTGCCGTATTTCCTTATCAACATCGTTCAGATAATAGCGCTTGTTATAATAATGTTCGTGTTCAATCCCCTGCTCGCGGCCCTGTCGCTTATAACAATACCGCTGTTTGTGTTCATCGTTCGCTTCATTTTCACCCGACTTGACAAGCTCCACGCGAAAAACTATTCCGCATCGCGCTCACTCAGCGGCGCACTCAGTGATGTGCTGGGCGGAATACGTGTGGTAAAAGCGTTTTCCAAGGAGAAAAATGAGGTTAAGCGTTTTAACCGCTACTCAAAAAATCTTGCCGAAAACTCCAAAAATCTCTCAAACTTCCAAAATGTCGCATGGCCCGTGTCAGACTTTGTTCTGTATCTCGGAAACATCTTCGCATGGGGATTTGGCGGCTGGATGGTTATAAAGGGCGAGCTTACCTACGGTATGCTGCTCACATTCATCGCGTATATGAACATGGTCTACAGCCCTATGTACTTCTTCATCGACTTCGCTTATTGGGCAACGGACTGCCTTAATGCGTGTTCAAGACTTTTCGAGGTAATGGACGCCGTTCCCGAAGTAATGGAGCCCGAGAATCCCGTTCCAATGGAAAACATGGACGGACGCGTTACATTCAAGGATGTTGAGTTCTCCTATGTGAAGAACCGTAAGGTCATCGACGGCGTAAGCTTTGACATCGAAGCCGGAAAGGTTATCGGCATCGTGGGACACACGGGTGCCGGCAAGTCAACGCTTGCAAACCTGCTCATCCGTCTTTATGACGTATCCGAGGGCGAAATCCTCATCGACGGAGTGAATGTAAAGAACATTTCCTTCGCCGACCTAAGACGCAATATTTCGATAGTTTCCCAGGAAACCTATCTTTTCATGGGCACGATACTTGAAAACATCCGCTATGCCCGTCCCGATGCAACGCTTGACGAGGTTATCGAAGCATCGAAAATTGCCGGCGCACATGACTTTATAATGAAGCTGCCGGATGCGTATGCAACACGCATCGGTTTCGGCTACAAGGACCTGTCCGGCGGCGAGCGTCAGCGTGTATCTATAGCAAGAGCGATACTGCGCAATCCCAAAATACTTATACTCGACGAAGCGACTGCGGCAATGGACACCGAAACGGAGCGGCAGATACAGACCGCACTTGAGCGACTTGTAAAGGGGCGTACCACTATTATGATAGCGCACCGTCTGTCAACGCTTCGCGATGCAGACAAGCTCATTGTTATCGAAAACGGAAAAATGCCGGAGTTTGGAACACACCTCGAGCTCATCGCCAAAAAGGGCATATACTACAAGCTTTACAAAATGCAGGCCGAAGCGCTCAAAAACATCGGCATCGAAGCATAGAAGGAGGACGTTATGGCAGACAACAACACATCAAACGAGCTTCGCGGTATTGTGGATATAACATATTTAAGTCGCGACAACTGCAAGATAAGCGAAAAGAACGGCTTCCTTTCTCTGTGCTGCACCGTTCCAAAAAAGGAGGATACTCTTTTCGAGGAAGATAATCCGCAAAAGCGTGAGGAAAATAAGCACGATGACGACAAAAAGGACGGCGAGGGGAAAAAGAAAAAGCCTGCCGTTACAAAGGTTGACCTTGGAGATGGCAGAGTGGAAATTACGGCAGAGCGCATATTCTTATCCCGTGCGTTCCCGTTTGACATGCCGTTTGAATACATCTCCGTGCTTGACGGCGACAAAAAGGAGATCGGCTTTATCCGCTCGATCGACGACTTCGACGAAGCACAGCGCGCACTGCTTATAAACGAACTGGAAACCAAATATTACACCCCCACTATAAAGCGCATACTTTCGGTCAAAGAGCGCTACGGCTTCTCATACTGGAAGTGCGAATGTGAATTCGGAGAAAAATCCTTCACTCTGCGCGACACGTTCAGAAGCATTATCCGCACATATACAAACGAGGGCAAGACGCGGGTTTTCATCCTCGACGTTGACGGAAACCGCTATGAGATCCCCGATGTTGAAGCGCTTGACAGACTCAGCTACAAAAAGATAGAGCTGTATCTGTAAGCGCCGCAAAAAAACAAGAAAGGAGCCGATATGAGAACCGAGTCAAAAACACTCGATGCCAACATGATCGCCGATGAACGTGTGCGCCGCATGAATGAGCGGCTGTGGGAACGTCTGCACGCGATCGATAACGGCATCTCTCGCGATGATCTGCTCATAATATTCGAATATGATCTCACCGATCGCGCAACCGACGGCGATCAGCGCTGCGACGGTCTTGTCGCCGTAACAAAAGAAGCAGTGAGAGTTTACGCCGACGGCAAGCTGACAAAGTCGATCAGTCTTGACACAGCATCCGATTTCGGGATAAATGCCGGTGTCGGAAGCGTTACGGCTGAATGTCTGATTGACGGTGAGCCGATGCTCATCTGCCGCGCCAATGCATCTATGACAACGCGATATGGCGCGATAATGAAGCGCATTGACCGTTTCATAAAAACCGGTGAATACAATAGCGACTTCATGCGCGATCTTGACCGCATATGCGAAAAATGCGGACGCCCTTTCCCGCCCGGCTCATCCATATGCCCAAGATGCGTTGACAAAAAAGGCGTAATATCCCGACTTTTGAAGATAGCTATGCCGTATAAATGGTATCTACTCGCATCGGTGGTGCTCTTTTTCGCAATAACGGGAGTAAATTTGTTAAATCCCTATCTGAGCCGCATACTTGTTGACAACTTTATCGAAACACCTACACCCGAAACGGTTTCGCTTGTTTCATTTGTTCTGGTAGTAGCCTCGCTTGCCGGAGTGAGCATTGTCAGAAATCTTCTGTCGATCATCAGAAGCCGTGTGCTCGTACATACCGGAAACAAGGTAATTATAAAGCTTCGCGAAATGGTCTTCTCCAAAATTCAGATGATGTCCATAGCGCGCATCCAGCGCAGAACCGCGGGCGAGCTTATGAACCGAGTGAACCATGACACAGCGCAGATACAGCATTTTATAACCGGAACAATGCCCGACATCGTCGAGCAGGCGCTCATGCTGATATCCGTATCCCTTATGCTGTTCCTATACGACTGGCGGCTTGCACTGCTTATAATCTTCCCTGCTCCGATAGTGTCATTTTCATTCAGATTTTTCTGGGACAAGATGCGAAGATTCTGGAACATTCAGTGGCATATGAGCTCCAAGGCAAACACCGTACTGCACGATATTTTCTCGGGTATACGAGTTGTAAAAGCGTTCGGCATGGAAGAGCGCGAGGCTGACCGTTATGATGAAATATGCGCCGATCTTCGTGACGTTTCTATACGAAACGAGCGCGTCTGGGCAATCCTCTGGCCGATACTCAACTTCTTCATGGGAGTTGGCGAGTTTTTCTTACTTTTCTACGTTGGAAACAAAATACTCTACGAAAGCATGACACTCGGCGTCATGGCGCAGTTCTCGGCATATGTGAGCATGATATACGGCCCGCTTCGCTGGATTGCAAACATGCCCAGAAGAATGATAAATTTCATGACCTCTGCGGCAAAGGTGTTTGAGATCATCGACGAGGACGTTGACGTGGCTGACCGCGAGAATGCCGTTGACATTAAAATCAAGGGCGAGATTGAGTTTAAGAATGTTTCGTTTGGCTACGATGAAACTACGGATGTGCTCAAAAACATAGACCTCCACGTAAAGCCGGGCGAAATGATCGGTATTGTCGGCAAATCCGGTGTGGGCAAGTCCACGCTTATCAATCTGCTCATGCGCATGTACGACATCGGCGAGGGCTCGATAACGGTTGACGGCGTTGATCTTCGCGACATATCGCAGGATTCGCTCCGCTCACAGATCGGCGTTGTACTGCAGGAAACCTTCCTCTTCGCCGGCACGATATACGACAATATCGCCTACGCAAAGCCGCGTGCAACGCGTGACGAGGTCATCACCGCGGCAAAGATAGCCGGCGCGCATGAGTTTATCATGAAGCTGCCGGATGCGTATAATACCAAGGTCGGCGAAAAGGGACAAACACTTTCGGGCGGCGAGCGTCAGCGCGTATCAATCGCGCGCGCACTGCTTCACAATCCGAGAATACTCATTCTCGATGAAGCAACGGCATCGCTTGACACCGAAACCGAGCGTCAGATCCAGGATTCGCTGCAAAAGCTTATCAAGGATCGCACCACGTTCGCCATAGCGCACAGACTTTCCACGCTTCGCAATGCCACAAGGCTTATTGTACTCGATAAGGGTAAGGTGGCAGAGGTCGGCACGCATGAGGAGCTCATAAAAAAGCGCGGCATCTACTATTCGCTCGTTATGGCGCAGCGGCAAATGTCCAAAATGGCTCCGAAGAATACGGAAAAAGCGGCAACATAAAATCAAAAAGCAGAGCTTATCAAACAGCTCTGCTTTTGGTTTTACCCTGCATCTTGTAGGGACTGGCAGAATTGCACTTGTGCAATTCTTTCCGACAGTCCACAGGCGACCGGCGGTCGCCCCTACGATACATAAAAAAATTAAAGCCGAGGGTAATCCCTTCGGCTTTAAATTCTTTTAACTTGCGGTTAATTACTTGGACTTGCGCTTTCTAGCCGCTTCAGATTTCTTCTTACGCTTAACGCTGGGCTTTTCGTAATGCTCACGCTTACGAAGCTCTGAAAGGACTCCGGATCTTGCGCACTGTCTCTTAAATCTGCGAAGAGCGCTGTCGAGCGATTCATTCTCTTTTACTCTGACCTCTGCCATTCTAAAATTCCCTCCCTCCGCAAGTGCAACAGAAGACTCATGTCTTCCGAGATAAACGAGTCAGTATTTTTTTATCTCCAAAATATTATACTATAAAATGCCGCGAATGTCAAGGGTTTAGACAAAATTTGAAGAAATAATTTTTGCATCTTACTTATTGACGAATAAACCGCGATCGAAGCGGTGTCTTTCGACTGCCGCTTTACAAAGCGAATAGAGTCGGAGGGCGAAAGCCCGATCGGCGACCTTGAGCGCCGGCGGGCGCAGCCAAAGGAAAGCGGTGTCCATCTCCTTTGCCATTACGCATACGGCGATGCGCTGCACTGTATCGGCGCTTCGCGCCGAGGGATGCGTAATTGCAAGGAGGATAGACAACCAGCTGCGCAGGTTTTCTACCCTCCTCGCGCTCCTCCCGTTTTCCTTGCTTGCGCCGGAGGCGCTCCCCGGCGCTCAAAGAAGATTCGCTTGGTGCAGTGAGCGCTTCGCGCTTACACACCGCCCACAATGTAGTCACCGCCCTTGCCTTCCCCTGGGCGAAGGTGGGACGCCTTAAGGCGTGACGGATGAGGGTTCTGCCTTCCATTGGGAGAAGGCACAAAAAAATGCAACGCCTTATCGGCGGGGCATTTTCCAATTTATCTTACAACAATATTAACAATCTTGCCAGGAACGCTGATCTCCTTGACGATAGTCTTACCTTCGAGGTAAGGTATCATGCGCTCGTCAGCCTTGACAAGTGCGATGGCATCCTCCTTGGATGTATCCGCGGGAATTTCCTTTGTAAACTTAAGCTTGCCGCTTACCTGAACTGCAATCTCCACAGTGGAATCAACGGTCTTCGCATCATCCCACTCGGGCCAGTTTGCCAGTGCGCAGAGATCCTTGTTGCCAAGCGACTCCCAGATCTCCTCGCAGAGGTGAGGAGCAAACGGGCAAAGCATACGTGCAAAAATGCCGAGTTCGTCGTTTGTAAGCGAGCCGTGCTCGTAAATCTCGTTGATAAGGCTCATGAGAGTTGCGATCGCGGTGTTGAACTTCATCTCCTCGATGTCAGTCGATACCTTCTTGATAGTCTTATGGAACGCGCTCTCAAGCTTTGCGGTAACGCCGCTGCCGCTTGCCATATCAGAAAGACCTGCAACACGGTCGAGGAATCTCTTACATCCGCGAACGGAATCCTCGTTCCACGGAGCCGCGGAAGCGTAGTCACCCATAAAGAGAATGTATACGCGAAGCACGTCCGCACCGAACTTGTCAACAACCTCGTTGGGGTCAACTACATTACCCTTGGACTTGGACATCTTGTCGCCGTCCGGGCCGAGAATGAGTCCCTGCGCGGTACGCTTTGCATACGGCTCATCAACGGGAACAGCACCGATATCGTAAAGGAAGCGGTGCCAGAAGCGCGAGTAGATAAGGTGACGGGTTACGTGCTCCATACCGCCGTTGTACCAGTCAACCGGCATCCAGTAGTCAAGCGCCTCTTTGGAAGCGAGCGCCTCTGTGTTGTGCGGATCGCAGTAACGCAGGAAATACCAGGACGAGCCTGCCCACTGTGGCATGGTGTCGGTTTCTCTCTTTGCGGGCTTGCCGCACTTGGGACAAGTGCAGTTTACAAACGAATCGATCTTCGCAAGCGGAGATTCACCGCCCTCACCGGGAGCAAAATTCTCCATGTTCGGCAGCTTCAGCGGAAGCTCTTCATAAGGTACGCCAACCATACCGCAGTGCTCACAGTGCACGATCGGTATAGGCTCGCCCCAATATCTCTGGCGGTTGAACGCCCAGTCCTTCATCTTATACTGGATACCCTTCTCGCCAACGCCCTTCTCTGCAAGATACTCGAGCATCTTCGCGATTGCTTCCTTCTTGGTAGCGATGCCGTTGAGGAACTCGGAGTTGACCATTTCGCCGTCGCCGGTATAAGCTTCTTTGGAAATGTCGCCACCCTTGATAACCTCGATTATGTCTATACCAAACTTCTTCGCGAAGTCGTAGTCGCGCTCGTCGTGAGCCGGAACCGCCATGATTGCGCCGGTGCCGTAGCCCATCATTACGTAGTCGGAAATGTAGATCGGGATCTCCTTGCCGTTTGCGGGGTTGATAGCGGCAATGCCCTCGATGCGAACACCGGTCTTGTCCTTGACAAGCTGAGTACGCTCGAACTCGGTCTTCTTCGCACACTCGGTCTTGTAATCCTCAAGGGATGCCATGTTGGTGATGCGATCCGCGTACTTTTCGATAATAGGATGCTCGGGAGCGATTACCATGAATGTAACGCCGAACATTGTGTCGGGACGTGTTGTGTAGATGCGAAGGCTGTCGTCGGTACCGCTGATCTGGAAGTTCGCGAACGCGCCCTCGGAGCGGCCGATCCAGTTTTCCTGCTGGAGCTTGATGTTGGGAAGGTAGTCAACCTTGTCAAGTCCTTCGAGAAGCTTGTCCGCATATTCGGTGATACGAAGATACCAAACGTCCTTGGACTTCTGGATAATATCGCTGTGGCAGATATCGCACTTACCGCCCTGGGAGTCCTCGTTGGAGAGAACGACCTTACAGTGAGGGCAGTAGTTTACGAGCGTGGTTGCACGGAACACAAGTCCGGCATCAAACATTTTGCGGAAGATCCACTGAGTCCACTTGTAGTAGTCCTCCTCTGTGGTGTCAACAACTCTGTCCCAGTCAAAAGAGAATCCGACACGCTTAAGCTGAGAAGTGAACTTTGCGATGTTGTTGTCGGTAACCTGACGGGGGTGAATACCGGTCTTTATAGCATAGTTTTCGGTCGGCAGACCGTATGCGTCAAAGCCTATCGGGAAAAGGACATTATAGCCCTGCATGCGTCTTTTTCTGGAGATAACCTCAAGTCCGGAATAAGCCTTGATGTGACCTACGTGCATGCCCGCGCCGCTGGGGTACGGGAACTCAACGAGTCCGTAGAACTTGGGCTTTGAATAGTCCTCGGTTGCCTTGAAGACACCGGTTTCTTCCCATTTGTCCTGCCATTTCTTTTCAATGGCGCTAAAATCGTACTTCATGTTTAATTATCATTGCTTTCGCTTTGCGAAAGCTTCCTTTCTGCCCTTCTTGGGGCGCGATTTGCGAAGCAAAACTTTAGTCGAAGACTAAAGTAGAGCCACAAAAGGGAGTTTGAAAATTTATTTTCAAACTTAATACCTCTATATAGAATTATTTTTTACTGTACCAAAATGTCCGAAATGTCAACAGACTCACCGGCTGACCAAAGCTTTTCGAGCTTGTAGAATTCTCTGCTGTCGCGGTTCATGATGTGCACCATTACGCAGCCGAAGTCTATTGCTATCCATTCGCCCTCGGAGTATCCGTCCATGTGGAACGGAGTTACGCCGCAAAGTCCCATTTTATATTCCGCCTCGCCTGCGAGCGCCTTGATATTTGTGTTTGACGTACCGCCGCAGATTACGAAATAGTCCGCGATTACAGTGTGGTCGGCAACGCGGATAAGCTTTATATCGCGTCCCTTCTTCATATCAAGCACATGCACAAGAGTCTTTGCAATTTCAAGCGGCTCTGCGTTTGCAAGGTCCGGATGATTTTCGGGGGTTATCATGTCTATATTTTTGTTGTCCATATATTTTTCCTTTCGTTTTAATTCATGGGTATGTGAATGCCGTCGCTGTCGATACTGTCCGCATTTTCGACGGCAATATCAGTCGGCTCGGCAAAGTATATGTTTGCGAACACAGAGTAGCTCTCATCGGTAAAAGCATGCTCTGTGTCGAACATTTCGTCAGTAACCGGCTTGTTATAAACGTTGAAATACTCGTTTATAACAGTAAGCGTGTCCGCGCGGTGCATTACGTAATACCATGCACCCGTTGAAGAGGAACGGGCATCCTCGCCGGGAAGCGTCACCATGGAAATATTGCTCATATCAACGCCGAGAAGCTCTTTTGCATAGATTATTATATCCGCAAGCGGCACGTCGGTGGTAATATGCTTTATCAGCTGGTTTACAAGCTCGGGAACCACGGTCAGCTTAACATTGGACTTAAGCTGTTTAAACAGTGCCGTTAAAAATATCTTCTGCGAATCAACACGTCCGATATCGCCCTGGACAAATCCCGATCTGTAGCGTACAAACATTTCCGCTTCTGCTCCGTTCAAGGTCTGCGGACCTTTCTTTAAGTGAATATACAAATCCTGTGCAGGATCATCATACTCCATGTCATACGGAACATCCATATAAACGCCGCCAATTGCGTTGATTATGTTGCGAAATCCCTCGAGATTGACTATTGCGTATCCGTCAATCTGTATGCAAAGCGTCTTTTCGAGGATATCCACAGCGCCCGTCATGCCGGCATGTACAAGCTCACTTTCAGAAAGCGAGGAATCATTATAGTATGCTTCCTGGCGCATGGTTTTAACCATTGTATTAACTCTTCCGTGAACATCACCGTTTTCGATATACGTGTCGCGCGGAATCTGGAGAACGCTTAAGCTTCCCTCCCGCATGTTGAAATTAACTACCATCATAACGTCAGTGTTCCACGCATTTTTATCGCGTCCCACCACGAGGAAATTAACGCTGTCAACATCGCGCACGTATTTGTCATCGGAAGACTCTGTTGTGTCGGATGTGTCATCACCGGTACTCGGTCCGCTCTCTCCGGGATCCACAACCGTGATATCAAACGGAGGCGCATCCGTGTCTACAGACGGACGGTAAAACTTCAAAAATGCAGTTCCGCCGGCAACGCTCAATATAATAATTGCAGCCAGCACAATAAGCACTATAATAACCCCTCTGCCGGACTTCTTTTTTGGATGTCTTTTCTGAGGTTCCATGCTCATCCGGATACCCTCCTTTCAAATATAAAGCTGTTTCTCGCCGACACTGTGTCCGCGTGAATCGGCTTTTTATCTTCACAAAGCTCTTTTATGGTAAGGTCAAAGGCAAATATCATCGTATCTTTAAGATGCCGCTCGCGCTGTGCATCGCTGTCTGCCTTTTCTATCCCGTTCCAGAAGAACTCCCGCAGTGTTACACACGACTCAAATGTTCGCGTGTCCTCGATAAAATCCGCAAGGAACAAAATCTGCTCCATGAGTGTCATACCGGCACGTCCCGTGGTGTGCCAGCGTACAGCGCCAAGGATTTCGTCTGTCGCAAACTCGGCAAAATCACGCTTTATAATAAACGGTGCCGTGCGTGAATGGAATATTTTCGGAGTCATAAGCTCCTCTTTGGTATATATTATATCAGATGCAATGCATAATTGCAACTGTTTTTCGATAGGTAATTCCTTTGTTATATCGTGAAGCAGCGCCGCTGCACGGAGTGTATACTCCATATCAGGCAGAAACACTTTACATATCGCCGCCGCCTCTCTCTCCACCGCATAGGTGTGGTTAAGGCGCTTTTCGCTCATATAGGAGCGTACACGCTCACGAAGCGTGGCGAGTGACATTTCTTCTTTTTCGTTAAGCATTATAATTCCCTGTAAAGACCGTTATCTTTAATATAATCTCTAACCTTTGGAGAAACCTCTGCCGGGCAGGGCTTTCCGTCGTAAATATAGGCGCGTATCTCGCTTGAAGAAACCACTATCGGCTCCTCGTTCACAGTATAAACTCTCGCCGAAAATTTCTCTCTGTATTCATCCGCCCGTGAGCGAAGCATTTCGGTATTGCCGTCATCCTTCTCGCGGCGCATGAGCACGATATTTGCAAGCTCCATTATCCGCTCGGCGCAGAACCACTCATCAAGCTTTAAAAACGCATCCGTTCCGACAAGCAGATAAAGTTCTCGCTCCGGCGCGGCAAAATGCTCGAGCGTGTACACGGTATAGCTCTTACCGCCGCGGCGTATCTCCCAGTCGCAGACCTCGAGTCTGCCCTCGCAGTAAGGCGCGGTGTCCTCAAAAGCAAGGTGCGTCATTTTGTGTCTGTCCGTCGTTGTCGCACCGGCAACCTGCGGCTTGAGCGGCGGTATATCCGCGGGGATGACAAGAAGTCTGTCAAGCTCCAACGTGTCAAGGAACGCAAGCGCCGCCTTAACATGTCCATTGTGTATCGGAGAGAACGTTCCGCCGTAAATGCCAAGTTTCTCTTTCTTCATTGAATCTTACTTGATAAGTGAAAGGTCTATCTTCTTGTGGTCTATCGACTCGCGGTAAAGCACAAATCTTGTTCCGATAACCTGAACCACATGTGCACCGACCGCCTCGGCAATCTCATTTGCCGCCTCTTTTGCATTGTAGTCGCAGTTGTCGAGCACACGGAGCTTTATAAGCTCGCGCGCTTCAAGAGCGTTTGAAATCTGCTCGCACATATTGTCCGAGATACCGCCCTTTCCAACCTGAAATATTGTATCATAGCTCTGTGCCATACCGCGAAGGTATGCACGCTGTTTACTTGTAAGCATTTAATTTTCTCCGTTATTTTCTATATATTCTGTAAGCTTTGAAACGAATGCACGCATCGCCTTGCCTCTGTGGCTGACAGCGTTTTTCTCATCGGACGTGAGCTCTGCGAAGCTTTTTGCGAGCGGCTCATACCAGAAGAGCGGGTCGTATCCGAATCCCCCCGCACCTGCTGGCGCATGAAGTATTCTGCCCTCGCACACTCCTTCAACCTGGAAGTTTGTCCCATCGGGGAAAGCACATGTAACCACAGTGCAGAATCTCGCCGTACGCTTTTCGTCGGGAACCTCGGCAAGTGCCGTCAAAAGCTTCTCATTATTCGCGCCGTCACTCGCACCCTCACCGGAATATCTTGCGGAATATACACCGGGCGCACCGTCAAGCGCGTCGACAGCGAGTCCCGAGTCATCGGCAACGCCGATATATCCGAGCTTTGCGGGAACGCTCGCCTTGATAAGCGAATTTGCCGCGAACGTGTCGCCGTCCTCGACAATATCATCAGTAAAACCGATGTCGTCAAGCGAGAGCACCTGCACTTTAGACGAAAGTGCTCCGAGTAAAGTTTCAAGCTCTGCTATTTTTTTCTTGTTTCTTGAAGCAAGTACGAGTTTTAACATTGTTTTCTCCTTGAGCGGTTAGTCGCATAATCAGACCATAAGTCTAATTTTCACCCTCATCCACCGCTATCGCGGTCCCCCTTCCCCCCAAGGGAAGGCAAGTTTTCCTTAATCTTTATTCAAAGGCTTCCCCTGGGTAGCGAAGCGGCATCGCGGCAGTGAATGACTGCCAGTGGCAGTCTGAGCCGCGATGTGACCGAGCCGCAGCGAGAAAAGCTGTCGTCGATAGGCGACTGATGAGGGTTCACGCCTCAAAAAGTGCATCCACGAAATCCTTCGCGTCGAACTCCTGCATATCGTCCATGCCCTCGCCAACTCCGATAAATTTAACGGGAATGTCAAGCTCTTTCTTTATCGAGAACACGATACCGCCCTTTGCGGTTCCGTCAAGCTTGGTCAAAATGAGGCCCGTGATATCTGCCGCATTCTTAAATTCCTTCGCCTGATTTACAGCATTCTGACCGGTGGTCGCATCAAGCACAAGCATGGTTTCGCGCGATGCTCCGGGAAACTCGCGCTCGATAACGCGGTTAATCTTCGCAAGCTCGTCCATGAGGTTCTTCTTGTTGTGAAGACGTCCGGCAGTATCAACGATGAGCACGTCTGCCTCACGCTTCTTTGCGGCACTCACTGCATCAAACACAACCGCCGCGGGATCGGAGCCCTCGGTGTGCTTTATAAGCTCCACACCGACTCTGTCCGCCCAAACCTGGAGCTGGTCGATCGCCGCCGCGCGGAAGGTATCAGCCGCGGCAAGAACGACCTTCTTGTTCTGCGACTTGAGTCTGTTTGCGATCTTCGCAATTGATGTGGTCTTTCCAACGCCGTTTACGCCGATAACAAGTATAACGCTCGGTGTGGTTTCAAGCTTCAGTCCCTCACCCTGTCCGATCATGTCAACCAGAATTTCACGAAGTGCTGCGCGACATGCCTCAGGCTCGGTGATACGCTCATCGCGAATCTCCTCGCGGAGCGCCTCGATTATAGCCTCTGCCGAATTAACTCCGACATCCGCCATGATAAGCAGCTCCTCAAGCTCTTCAAGCATATCCTCATCAACGCGAACAAAGCTTTTAAAAAGGTTGTCCACCTGCTTAAACAGCGTATTTTTAGTTTTGCTGAGTCCTTCTTTAAGTCGGTCAAAAAATCCCATGGGTTATTTCCTTTCGGTGTGTATTACTTCTCAAGACTCGCCTCTGCCTGCGCTATATCAAGCGGCAGCACAGTTGAAATACCGCGCTCCTGCATGGTAACGCCGTATATTCTGTCCGCGATTTCCATAGTACCGCGGCGGTGAGTGATAACGATAAACTGCGAGCGTGTGCAGTATCTGTGCAGATAATCGGCGAATCGGAAAACGTTCGCGTCGTCAAGTGCCGCCTCAACCTCGTCGAAGATACAGAACGGAGTCGGATTGACTCGCAGTATCGCGAAGATGAGCGCAATCGCAACGAACGACTGCTCGCCGCCCGACAGAAGCGTTAAGCTCTTGATAACCTTTCCGGGCGGTGCCACGCGAATCTCAATTCCGCTGGTTAACACGTTTTCGGGATCGGTGAGCGAAAGCTCCGCCGTACCGCCGCCAAACAGCTCGGAGAATACGATTTTGAAGTTTCTGTCGATCTCCATAAATGCAGAGGTAAACGTTTCACGCATCTCGCACTCGAGCTTGACAATAATTTCAAGCAGGTTATCCTTCGACTTCTCAAGGTCGGCAATCTGTTCCGACATAAAGTCAAAGCGTGTTTTAACGTCCACATATTCCTCAATAGCGTTGAGGTTTACGCTGCCCAGCGCCTTGAGCTTGGAACGGTATTCCGTAAGCTCGGCAAGCACAGCGCTGCGTGTTTCGGCAGTGACCGGCGGATATGCGCACTCAACCGCAGTGGAATAAGTAAGCTCATAGTCTTCCCACAGACGTTCTGTGTGCTTATCTCTCTCGTCCGTGAGATTCTTTTGCTTGTTTTCGGCTATTGTAAAGTCACGGAAGCAAAGCTCGCGCTTACTTGTCTTCTCGCGTATCTGCGCGCGAAGCTGATTCAGCTTCTGCTCATATTCGAGATTCTTGGTAGACGTGCTCGTGCGCTCTCCCTCAAGCCCCTCAAGCTTTGCAGACAGTTCAGCAAGCTCGGTACGCATAGCTTCAAGCTCTGCCTCTGCCGACTCATTTTCAGCCGCAAGCGACTTTGTCGCTCTGTCATTTTCCTCGCTCTCGGTGAAGTTTTCGATAATTCGCTCGTTCACCTGCGAAACCTCGTGCTCGGCAAGCTCCACATCCTTGAGTGCTTCCGCACGGTGTATGAGAAGTTCACCTCTCGCACGCTCGGCGTCGTCAATCGACTCCTCAACCTCGCCGAGTCTTGCCGCGCCGTCGGTTCTCGACGTGCGAATTTCTTCTGAACTCGCGGTGATTTCTTCGATTTCCGCCTTGAGCTTGGCAATGTTCTCGCTTCGCTCAAGCGTGTCGGTTTTAACCGCGTCAAGGTCACGCTCCATGGAGGCACGCATATTGCGCTCACCGCCGAGCTGACTCTTTATAACCTCAAGCTGGGTGTTCTCCGCACCCACAAGCGACATGAGCATCGCCGACTGGGATGCGATTGCCGACATTTCCTTGGTCTTGGCTGCGATATCGGAGTCGCACTTTGCCTGCTCTTTCTTGATCTCCTCAAGACGGGCAGCAAGTGCCTCGGAATCCCTCTTTAACTTTTCGGTTTCGGTACGTCTTGTGAGCATACCCGAGTCACGCTTCGCGGAACCGCCCGT
>JAZTXD010000165.1:0-3811 GCA_045636265.1 Candidatus Flemingiibacterium sp. | reverse complement strand
TAAAGAATACGGGGAAAACATTTGGCAATATCGTTCCTATGATCATATCATACGTAATAAAGATGATTATGAGAAACACATACAATACATACACGATAATCCTATTCGCTGGAAATTTGATGGGCTTTACAAGGAAAACTAAAAAAAGTCGGCAGAAATTCTGCCGACTTTTCGTTTGTCATCAATAATCGTATATTCCGGTTGCGAGATAGTCTACCTGTACTATATTGCTGCTGGCACTGTATCCCTCGCCAAACGTAGCCCTACACCAGTCATTGATCAAGCTGTAGGGATTGCCGAGGACTTCATAATCGGGATTGCCGCTGTCATACTCCTGCTGCTGCGCCGCGTAATACGCATCGAAATCGGTGTATTCTCCGTCAAACGGCAGAACGGGAAGGTGTATCTGCCAACCTATCGTAGGTCTGCCTGCCGTGTCAACGAGCGGAGTGCCGGAGGTTTGCATGCTGAAGTAGCGGTCAACACACCATATACCGCCCTCGCCCTGCTTCACGGGCTGTGAGAGGACTATCATGTAGAAATAGTCAACATCTATGCCGTCGGGATAGTAGCGGAAGTATTTGTGCTCGCTATCATAGGTGAAAATCTCTTCGAGAACGTTGTTCTCATCGTTGAGTTTTTCAAAGCCGTTAAGCTCTGCGAAATACTCTTCCACAGCATTTGAATATGTTGTCCTTGTGGGAGGTGCGTCGCCGATGAGCATAACGTAGTAATAGTCCCCGTCAACTGCCACCACAGAGGCGCGGCTTCTGAAATCGTTAACTGCAGGGGGAACCCCAAACTCTGCGTCGGAAGCGAAGTTATAGAGATATTCGTGCTTGGTGTACTTGTATAGCTTGAACAGGTACTGGTTGCCGCCGCCTGCTGCTTCATACGCCGGCTTGTCGTAGAGGATAAAGAAGTAATCGCCGTCGGTGTCATATCCGATATCGCTGTAGGACTCATGCTTGTTGTATATTGGTATCTTTATGCCGTCAACTGTTGCGATAGAGATGCCGTCGATCTGGGACTCTACAACGGGAGTAGGTTCGGTGATTGTGGCAAAGCCGTTGATCTCTGCGAAATGCTCACGAACGAGGTTTTGGCAGGCTTCGCTTATCTCCATAAAGGAGCCAAAGGGATCGCCCTCGATGCTGGTGGGAATACTCATGGTGTAGTAATATTCGCCGTCTGTTGCAAGAGCGCAGCTTGCGCCAGCACTTTCCTTGGAAATCTCCTCATACTGCTCGCGAGTCAGACGGTAAATTCTAAGTACCGTTCCGCCGCCGTTCTTACTTCGTTCCTCGGCGTTTATTACCGTGGCGAGAAGTCCGTTCTCACGTCCGTTCTCATTATGCTCGGCGTAGAATTCGAGAGTGCCAGCGGCAAAATACTTCGAGGGAAGTGGTACCTTTACGCCGTCAACTTCTATTATCTCGATGCCGTCATCCTCCCACGGTCCGAACGCTGCCTTCCACTGCTCATCAAGGTCGAGATCATACTCAAGCCTTTGTGCATGCTTGGTTGGAATTTCGTATACATACGAGCCGAACGTGAGGCGTCCGCCTGCCGCAGATGCCAAGGAGAGCGTTATCTTCAGAGAATCTTCGCCCCACTCGGCAAAATTGCAGTGAACCCTATCCCACACGGTTCCGTCAGGGGAAGTGTAGGAAAAGTCCCGCTTCGCAAATGTTTCAAGTCCCCCTTCATCATAAAGTGTATGGCAGGAGCTGTTTGTGGTATCGAAAAGGATTATGTTTGTGTACATGTGGCGGTAGCTGTCCTCAAACATAGCATACTTGCTGTCTAGTGACCAGGAGATCAACGACTCTCCGGATGCGTTTGCCAAACTGTATGCGCCGCTTGCAGTTGCTATCACCGAGCCGTCGGAGTTATCAACAAGGTGAAGCATGTAGCTGACACCCGTGAACGGATCATACAAGGTAAAGAACGACTCCACAACTGCTCGTATCTCATATTTTCCGTCGGGCGATGGGTACGATATATCATACAGCTCCGGCTTTATGAGGTATGACAGATACGCTGCAATTATGTGGCGCTTATTTTCAATAGATGTGTCATAAAGCCCGATATTGCCAGTAAGCTTTTCCAGATATGGCAGTGCGTCCTCTCCCAGGGCAACGATGTTTTCAAATGCTTCAGGACGCGCATTAACATAATCCTGCTCCTCTATGAAGTCGTCGCTGCCTTCCATGATGATGTCAAGGTTTTGGTCAATTATAGAAACAATATCGGCATCAAATGTATCATTGTCGTCTTTGCCATTGATTTTTACGCTGATGCTATCGGGAAGCGTATAGCCGACAGGAGTTACTCCCACGAACTCTACTTTTTCGAGCTTTTCAAAATACTTGAGCGAGGAAATGTCAAACTCATCACCGCTTATCTTCCATGCATCAAGAAATCCCGCCTCATAGAGCATTCCATAGAGCCAACGAACCTCTCTGTCAGTTGCGTGGTCGTCAAAAGCATATACGCCGTCAATCGTACAAGTGTAGTACACCTGGTATGCATCATTAAGCTCCACATTTTCAGATGACATTCCGACAACATATTCATAATAGTTCGGGCGCATAAGCTCCGGCAGGGCGGCGGCAAAATTATTGTCGCCGTTTATTTCGAATCTAACGAGAGAATATTCGGTGCCGGAGAGTGCAGAATCGTCCTGACGGTATATTTTGAGCGATGTAATACTGTTTAGCATTTCAGTTGTAATTACGTCATCGCCGTCAAGGTCAAAGTGCGCTCTGAGCGCCATGTCTATGCTGGGTGAAAGTTCATCGGTTATAACTGTTCCTGCCGGGTCGATAAGATTGTTGTTTGCCATCTTCGGCAGAACCAGCGCGGCGCCGAACATCAAAATCAGTGCGGCGGCGACAGCGAGCGTTTTGCCGATGCCGAGTCCGGCTTTTATTTTAATACTTGGTGCGGCTTCACTTTCGTTTAAGTAAACTTCGTCTATGTTTCCCATAGCACTGAAAATATCTTCTTTTTTCATACTGTGAAATTTTCCTCCTTCAGATGCTTTTTCAGTTTCTTTCGAGTCCGTGAAAGTACCGTGAGCACGTTTGCACGGCTTAATCCATACCTTGCCGCAATATCTGCGGTGGACTCAACAAAATAGTAGCGTCTTATGAAAATGCTGCGCTCTCTTGAATCAAGCCTTGCCAAAAAATTGTTTATGCTCTGTGTGAGCGCCATTTCCTCGATATGGGTTTCTGTATCATTTACGGCGATCACACCCTCAAGCTCATCGAGCACCGCGCATATCTCGCCCTTGCCGCGCTTATCTGCATTGCTTGCGCGGTATTTGTTGTATGCGCCGTTTCGGGTTATGCTTGCAAGGAACAGCTTCAGCGAGTTTGGGCGCTTTGGCGGAATGGAGTTCCACGCGCCAAGCCATGTGTCATTTACACATTCCTTGGCATCCTCACTGTCACACAGAATATTTTTCGCAATGTGCAGACAGTATGCTCCGTATTTTTCCTCCGACTTGCGGATAGCATCTTCATTTCTTGCAAAGTATAATTTAATTATATCATTGTCGGTCATTGTGTCACCTCTTTCGGTTTTGAAAGGTCCTTTCACAAATATAAGACACGGAAAAACTCTCTTTCTTACATTTTACACGCTAAATTTTTTATTTTGTTGCATAAAATGTAAATAATTTTATTAAATATGGCTCTGTATTGATTTACCGGGCAAACTATGGTAAAATAATGATATAAAGACCAAAAGGGGTGATACCGTGTACTACCGCCAGGGATTACTTGATAAGCTTGACCGAAAA
>JAZTXD010000164.1:0-4007 GCA_045636265.1 Candidatus Flemingiibacterium sp. | reverse complement strand
AATGGCAACCTTGCGTGCGGCTTTATTTTCGGATACATCACCGAACACACCGCCAACCACCGTACCAAGTCCTGAAAAGGTCGCATTGATAAGGAGCTTTGACCAACGCGCGCCGATTAGATTTGTTTCCTCATGAACAGGACACATAAGTTCGAGCAGAGTCTTGACCTCGCCCCATTTCTCGTCAGTGATACCGTCCATCTTTCCCATGTGGAAGGACAAGCTGTCCACCTCGCTTGTAAGCGTGCAAACACCGGGTGCAGTTAAAGCTGCGCCCCATTCAACGACACATCCCATCGTGCGATTTGAGCCTATGATCTCTGCGATAGCAGGCTCGGGCAGACCGTTTTGAAGTGTTACGATCACGCCGTCATCAGCAAGATAGTCTGCGAGGAATGTGACAACCTCTTTATTAAGAAGCTGCTTTGTCAAAAGCAAAATCACATCGTATTTACCACTCATTTCATCGGGAGTGAATGCCGTTACAGGAACGGTCATTTCCACAGTCCCCGTGATTTTTGCTCCGTTTTTTCGAAGTGCTTCAACGTGCGCTTTATTGCGGTTAATAAGGTCTATCTGACCGCCGTTTTTCGTGATGTATGCGCCAAGCGCCGTTCCAAGCGAGCCTGCGCCGTAAATAGCATAGCGTCTCATATTACTCTACCTCAACTACACCATTCGGCTTTACGGTAATCTTCATTCCGTCCTTCACATAATCCAGGAACTCGTCGCCCAGTCCGTCAACAACAGGCATGGTCACGCCGTCAACCCAAACGTCAGCCAAGACTGCGCCTGCGGCTGCAAGTGAGTCAATGTGGTTAGCAAAAAGCATACAAGCAGGGTTCTTTTCCATAGAGCACGCACAGTAAAGCACAAGACCGCCCGTGGTCGAGCCAATGGTCTGCGGCAGGCAGAGAGCCTTGCCAAGCAGAGATTTTCCATACAAATCCTTATTACTCTGATCTCCGCATTTTACTTCTTTATCACCAAACTGCAACGCCATCTGAAGCGATGCAAGTGTGTTAAAGCCTTCTTTGGTTACAACCGCTTCGGCAGTTACCTCGCCGGGAGTAACAACTCTTCCTTTGAATTTTTTCATTAGTTTTTACCTCCCGTAATAGTCTTGAGAATTTCCGCATCAGTATAGTATCTTGCGCTCGTATAAGTGCGTAGCTTATTGGAGGATGTAATAACGGGCATCTTCTTGCAAAGAGGGTTATTCATATACATTAGAGGACAGATGTACGAAGTAATAACGCCTGTCGCCTTAAGTCTTGCCGCATATTCGGTCTTGTTGAATGCTTCAAGAACGCCGGGAGCCGCCGTAAATACGGTGTTTATCGTAACCTTCTTTTTGCCGTTCTTTTTCAGCTCTGTTTCGAGCTTTACAGTCCAATCATTGAGCTGCTCGAGAGAAAGGTGAGGACATCCGACAAAGCAAAGTTTGGGAGTCGCATCGGGATTCTTCCAGATAACGGGATAGTTGTTCTTCACTCTTTCAAGCTCGGCATCGTCAATTACATACTCTTTTGCACCTTCGGCAATAAGGCTCTCGCCAAGCTCTACGGCTTCGGGAGTAAGGTTTGCGATATGGTAAAGTCCAACTGCGCCGTTGGATGCCGTTGCCGCGCCGAAGTCCTTGAGGTATGCACAGGCAGAATCGTTCAATTCATTGCCAATCCACCTGTCAAGTCCTACCACGTAAGGAACGTCCTCCATGACCTTCATACCGATGGCAGAACCGAGAAGCTGTGCTTCGGGTTTCTTTGTGGTCTTGATTTTTATTACCCAAGTCGCTTTTCTGCCCTCGTCGGTGAGAAGTCCGAAATAAGGAACGTAGCCGACAATAGAACCCATAATATCAATAATGCCGGAGTTGCGGTTACATCTTGCGCCGAGAACAGAGTTTGCGTAAACTACCGCGCTTGATTCTGCCCAAGAAAGCACATCGCCCTTCTTAGGTTTGTTACCTACCTCGTCCATGTAGCAGGTACAGGTAAAGGCATTCTTATCCATAAGACCGAGCTTTACGAGCTGTTCCTCATAGAAGTCCTGCTTGGTGTACATAAACTTGTTAAACACAAGGTTTTGCAAGAAGTTAGCAGGTACGTTCTTATCAAGAGGACGGGGATCGACCGAGAATTTCTGCTCAGAGCATACGCCTGCATCAAGAAGCTGTTGCATCAGATCGTAGACAGGCGACATAACCTTGAGTCCAAAGGAGGTTACAAGGTGGTTGTATTTTGAAGTGATCGGCACGAGCTTTTCTGCTTCAAACGCATCGCCGTACATGACAAGTGTTTTCATTACCTTTGCAAGCGTTTCACCCTGCGCACCGTCAAGGATGGCTTGCTGTTCTTTCGTAAGTACCATTTTTCTTTCTCCTATCAAATTATCACAGTTTCATACAGATGTTCCAAGCACCCCAGATAACGGTTCTCAGATTGCCAACCTTGGCGGCATCACCGATCACGTGGATGTGTCTGCCCTTAGATACTACGGGCGAAGGATTATAACCAACCGAGAGGATAACGGAATCGGTATTGACCGTAAAGGTCTTTCCATCCTTGTCCTTCAAGGTCACACTTCCGTTACCTATCTCGGAAAGCGAGGTTTCGAGATATACGGGGACTTTATTGGTCTTGAAGAAGTCACGGAGATAACTCGTGTTCGCAAGACAGATGCCCTTGGTTGTGATGAGGTCATCCTGCATCTCTACAATAACAGGCTTCTTTCCGTTCAGATAGAGGTCGTATGCGATCTCACATCCTGTAAGTCCGCCGCCGATCACAACAACGTTCTCGCCTACGGTCTTATTGCCAAGCAGATAGTCTACTGCCTCAACTGCCGTTTCCGCACCCTTAACAGGGATTCTCTTTGCGACAGCGCCAGTTGCCACGATGATTTCGTCTGCATCAAGAGATTTTACATCCTTGATTTCGGTATTCATTTTTACGGTAATGGGATGCTTTGAAAGCTCACGTATATACCACGCAATAAGCGCTCTGTCCTTTTCCTTGAAGGAAGGTGATGCCGCCGCAATAAATACACCGCCCAGCTTGTCGCTCTTTTCATAAAGGGTTACACTATGTCCGCGCTTCGCGCAAACGATAGCGGCTTCCATACCGCCGATACCGCCTCCGATGATGGCGATCTTCTTTTTCTTCTTCGCAGGCTCGATGTGATACTTCTTTGACTGCATCGTTTCGGGATTGAGCGCACAACGTGCAAGACCCATGGTATCGGTAAGGTCTTGGGTGTTTGCGTGTCCTTTGGAGGACGAGAAGTTAAAGCAACCGCTGTGACAACAGATACAAGGCTTGATGTCCTCAAGTCTATCTTCAATCAGCTTTGTGATCCATTCGGGATCAACGAGGAACTGACGGGCAACACCGACACCGTCTATTCTACCATCGGCAACAGCCTTTGCTCCGACCTCCATATCCATTCTTCCCGCGCAAACCACGGGAATATCCACAAACTTTTTAATATGCGCCACATCGTCAAGGTTGCAGTTTTCGGGCATATACATCGGCGGATGCGCCCAATACCAAGAATCATATGTACCGTTGTCGGCGTTGAGCATATCGTAACCTGCATCCTGTAAATACTTTGCCGCACGCTCGGATTCCTCCATGTTTCTGCCAACCTCGGTATATTCCTCTCCGGGCATAGCTCCTTCGCAGAAGCCCTTCATTTTGGACTCTACGGAGTAACGGAGAGATACGGGATAGTCGTTTCCGCAGGCTTCCTTGATTGCTTTTACAACCTCTGCAGCGAAACGGTAGCGGTTCTCAAAGCTTCCACCGTACTCGTCGGTACGCTTGTTGAAGAATTCGATAGCAAATTGGTCAAGAAGGTATCCCTCGTGAACTGCATGGACCTCAACACCGTCAACGCCTGCCTCCTTGCAGAGCTTTGCGGTCTTTGCAAAGGCTTCAATGATCTCGTGTATCTGCTCAACGGTCATTTCGGGGCATTCAATGTCATGCGCCCAGCGCGACTTT
>JAZTXD010000163.1:0-3172 GCA_045636265.1 Candidatus Flemingiibacterium sp. | reverse complement strand
GTTAGAAATCAAACTTTTTATCGGAGGGTGATAAGACTTGCTGAAACGCTTTAAATTGCTTATGTCATGTGTGCGTGAATATAAGCGGCCGACTGTGCTCACACTTCTTTTCATTGTGTGTGAAGCTGTAATCGAAGTGATTATACCGCTTATTACAGTTGAACTTGTCAACAGCCTTAATTCCGGCGTTGAAATGAATACTATACTTAAAATGGGAGCGCTGCTTGTAATAATGGCGGTGCTGTCGCTTACCTGCGGAGGAGTTGCGGGCTTTACCTGCTCAAAGGCATCCGCCGGATTTGCAAAAAATCTTCGCCACGATATATTCAGGCGCATCAACACATATTCTTTTGAAAACGTGGACAAATTCTCATCCACGTCGCTTGTAACACGTATGACCACAGACGTTACCAACGTGCAGATGTCATACATGATGCTGATACGTACCGCGGTGCGCAGTCCGCTTATGTTTATCTTTTCGATAATAGCCGCGTATGTAATGGGCGGTGCGCTTGCAACTACATTTGTTGTGGTTGTGCCGGTGCTTATCTTCGGACTTTTATTTATCAGCCATAAGGCTATGCCCGCATTCAGAAGCGTATTCAGAAAGTATGACAGACTCAATGAGTCTATCGAGGAAAATGTACGCGCAATGCGTGTGGTAAAGGGCTTTTCCAGAGAGGATTACGAGAAGAGCAAGTTCACAGATGCCGCTGATGACATAAGACGTGATTTCACAAAAGCGGAGCGCATAGTTGCGCTTAACAATCCGCTTATGCAGATATGCCTTTACTTTAACATGATATTTGTGCTCTTCGTTGGCTCGAAGATGATCGTAACGAGCGGCGGCACACAAATATTTGTGGGTCAGATATCTGCAATGCTTACCTACGGTATGCAGATACTCATTTCGCTCATGATGCTCTCCATGATATACGTTATGCTCACTATGTCCGCGGAATCAATAAAGCGTATATGTGAGGTGCTCGAGGAAACACCGTCGCTTACTTCCCCCGAGGATGCGCGTTTTGAGGTGAAGGACGGCTCTGTTGAGTTTTCGAACGTAAGCTTCAAATATTCCGCAAAAGCCGAAAAGTACGCTCTTTGCGATGTAGACCTTCGCATTGACTCGGGCATGACCGTGGGAATACTTGGCGGTACGGGCTCAAGTAAATCCACACTCGTTCAGCTCATACCGCGACTTTATGCCCCAACCGAGGGCAGCGCCAAGGTTGGCGGTGTCGATGTTAAGGAATATGACCTTGATACTTTGCGCGGAGCGGTTGCAATGGTGCTCCAGAAGAATCTTCTCTTCTCGGGAACTATCAAGGAAAATCTTCGTTGGGGCAACGAAAATGCCACTGACGAGGAGATATACGAAGCCTGCCGTCTTGCACAGGCGGATGAATTCGTGCGCTCGTTCCCGGACGGATATGACACGAAGATAGAGCAGGGCGGTACCAATGTATCGGGCGGTCAGAAGCAGCGCCTTTGTATTGCAAGAGCGCTTCTCAAGAAGCCGAAGATACTCATTCTTGACGACTCAACGAGTGCCGTCGACACAAAGACGGATATGCTTATCCGCGAGGGCTTCAAGAGATATATTCCCGAAACTACAAAGATAATCATAGCTCAGCGTGTGGCATCGGTTCAGGATGCGGACATGATAATAGTTATGGATAACGGCAGAATATCTGCCGCAGGAACTCACGGACAGCTGCTTGAAACAAGCGATATCTACCGTGAAGTATATACCCAGCAGACAAAGGGAGGTGCCGACAGTGAGTAAGCCAAATCCTCAGATGAATCCTCCAAAGCGCAAGCTTGATATTGGCGCACTCGGACGGGTTATAAAGCTTTTGTTCGGATATTATCCCGTACTTCTTCCGATTACGGTTGTTTGTATCCTCTTTGCCGCTGTTGTTGCATCAATTCCGGCACTGTTTATTCAGCGCATCCTTGCGTCAATTGAGTCATGGTATGTGACAAGTGACTGGGCGGCGGCATCCAAGGAAATTGTACCGCTTATCATAACGCTTGCCGTGATATATGTCGTATCGCTGACTGCCATAACCGTTTACACACAGCTTATGGCATACATTACCCAAGGCTTTTTAAGCAAGCTTAGAGTACGTATGTTTGAAGGTATGCAGAATCTCCCCATACGCTACTTTGACACAAACAAGCACGGCGATATAATGAGCCACTATACAAACGATATCGACACACTGCGTCAGCTTGTATCTCAATCGCTTCCGGCAATCATTCAGTCAACGGTAATAGTTTCCGTGGTGTTCTGCATCATGCTCTGGTACAGCATACCGATGACACTTTTGCTTATTGTCGGAGTTGTGGCTATGATGCTCGTTTCCAAGAAGATCGGCGGCGGCTCGGCAAAGTATTTTATAAGACAGCAGCAGGCTGTCGGTAAGACCGAGGGCTTTGTTCAGGAGATGATGAATGGTCAGAAGGTTATAAAGGTATTCTGCCACGAAAATCAGAGTAACGAGGACTTTGACAAGATTAACAACGAGCTTTATGAGGACAGCTACCGCGCTCATGCTTACGCAAATGCGCTCGGCCCGATCATCATGAATATCGGTAACGTGCTCTATGTTCTCATGGCAACGCTCGGCGCGCTGTTCATCATATCCGGTGTACCGAACTTCAGCATTTCCGGCATGGTGTTCGGAATCAGCATACTCGTGCCGTTCCTTAATATGACCAAGCAGTTCACGGGTAACATCAACACCGTAACACAGCAGTTTAACAGTATAGTTATGGCGCTCGCAGGCGCAAAGCGAATCTTTGAGCTTATGGACGCAGAGCCCGAGGCGGATTAGGGAGATGTAACCCTCGTTAACGCAAAAATCGACGAGAACGGCACCATCACCGAATGTGCAGAGCGTACCGGCAAATGGGCATGGAAGCATCCCCACAGCGACGGAACGCTCACATATACCGAGCTTCGTGGCGACGTTCGCCTGACCGAGGTTGACTTCGCTTATGAAGAGGGTAAGACGGTTCTTCGCGGCGTAGCGGTGTACGCGGAGCCGGGACAGAAGGTTGCATTCGTGGGCGCGAGCGGTGCCGGCAACACGACGATAACCAACCTTATCAACCGCTTCTACGACATCGCCGACGGTAAGATCCGCTATGACGGAATAAACAT
>JAZTXD010000162.1:0-2005 GCA_045636265.1 Candidatus Flemingiibacterium sp. | reverse complement strand
GTCTTTTGCTATGACAAGGATATGGTGATGAATAAGCTCGCCAAGGACAAAGGACTTCCTCTGTATTCTTACGCCTATCTTCCCACTACGCAGGAGGAAATTCGCATAGATATTGCTCAAAGCGGATACACCCCCATTCGTAAGCAAGGGAACGGCAGAGCCGCAAGCGAAATGAACCGTGAGCTTGGCATATCTCCCGCGCAAGCGGAGGCAATGAAGGTTGGCTCAATGTTCGGTTGGAACGTGCCCGGTGCCGATCCTAAAAACTACGATGAGAACGGAAAAGCAATCAGAAAAAAGGATAGTAGGGAGGAACGATGATGGTAGAACCTATGTATTCTCCTTGGGGAACGGTAGATCATTGCAAGATGCTCTGCTACGGAGCCTTTGAGGTTCAGACCGCAAGACACGGCGGTGTAATGATACTTCGTGAGCTTGCCGATGAATATCTATCCAAAGAAGCTCAAGCGGTAGGTTTTGTCGAAGGTCGTTATCTCTGTTTTGAGGAGGATTGCGATTCTCCCGTTGCTATCCGCGAACTGCTTGACAAGGGCCTTATGAAAGCTCCCGTCAATCAGTTTTATAAGGAGGGTGAGTACAGCGCGATTATCGACGATGTGATCGCCACTTGGCATAAGGACGATTATTTGAAAGCGGTAGAATCGCGCAAGGCAACAGAGCAGAATCAGACTACACCCGAACCCAAACAGAAAAAGCCCAAAGATAGGGAGGAACGATAATGAGCGACTATGTTTTTCAAAACAGATACGGAGTCACCACCGTTCTTGACAGAGCGACGATGAATGAGCCGAAAGAAATTCGATTTATCTATCCCGACTATCAAGAGAAGTTCCGTATTCCCGATGGAGATCAAGTCATTGTGACCTATCCTTCGGGAGAGGTAAAGGCTTTCACCTGCAAGTATATCGACGATTACCACGTTCTTGTCGGCAACAACTCTTTCCACATCTGCGAGTTTGCCGAGGTTTTGGAAAGACGTGGAGCACACGTTTATCCTTTTCCCGAGAAGCACATGATTTGGTCGAACATCGACCTTGATCTCAAAGATTGGGAAGGACTCAGAGAGGAACACCCCGAATATACCGAGGAGCAGTTGACCGAAGAAATGTATGAGGTCAACAACGATTATCTCAGCGACGAGCGTTACAATTTGAAGATTCAATGCGGAAACGACATTATCGTTTTTGGCAATATCGGTCGTTGGAACGGCAGAGCGCACGGATATAAGCTCATCGAATCGGGCAATATCGCGGATTGCCTTTACACCGATTGCGATATGGCTGAATGGTACGTTGACCGAGACGGAGATCTGTGCTCGACACAGATACACCACGATGGAACGAACTATCTGTATTACCGCAAGTTCAAGGACGGACTTTCCTCTGACGATAAAGAGGACTTCCTTGATAAGTTCTATGAGGGCAAAGCCACGCAGGAGGATATTGACCGTGTGACCGACAAGCTCGGTGGGATTATCGCACAAGTATATGGTTGGGATTTCCCAACCGAAAAGAAAGAACGGGTGTCAGCGCGTGATGCCCGATAAAATCTAAAGAAGGAGCAAAACAATGCCGAGAAAAATAGACTTGATTACCGAACTGTATAAGCGGACGATAAAAGACATCACATCGGACTCGGTGGCGTGGAGAGCTTTTTTGCACTCGGCAGCGTATCAGTACAAATACCCGTTTGCAGACCAAGTGCTAATCTACGCACAAAGACCCTATGCGACCGCGTGTGCGGAAACGCAGTTGTGGAACCAACACTTTGGACGGTGGGTTAAGCGAGGCGCAACGGGTATCGCTCTGATCGACGGACGAGGAGACAAGAACTACCTCAAGTACGTTTTCGATGTCAGCGACACACACGACCGCGATAACAAGCCTTTCGATATTTGGGGTATCAAACCCGAATACGAAGGAGATATTATCGAAGCTTTGCAGAATCGGTTTATCGACGATGAAAAGCAAAGAGAAAAGACCAG
>JAZTXD010000161.1:0-6943 GCA_045636265.1 Candidatus Flemingiibacterium sp. | reverse complement strand
TCACCTTCGCCCCACCAGCCGTTGTTTTTTGAGCCCCACAGCATGTATGTGCCAACGTAGTTTCCCGAGCCGTTGATGCCGTCAACGATAGTGATATCGTCCATATACTTTATCGGGTTCACACGGCGGAACTGCGCATGGAAGTATAGCGTATCCTCGGGTATGTCGGACAGCTCATAGTCCACTTGATAGAAGAACTGCGCTTCTTTTTCGGCGGAGAGATTTTCAATCGTCATGCGACAGCCCTTCTTGAACGGCATCTTCCAATAAGAGTTGTACGCATTACTGCTGTTAACGCAAACGGCGAGTGAGGATATCTGCCACACCTCTTTTGCCGCTCCCCTTCGAGCCCTTTTTATATCCCACCAAACAAAAAGGTCGCCTTATGGCGACCGTTTGTGTTTGGCAGGGGCGCAAGGACTCGAACCCTGGGCACCCAGTTTTGGAGACTGGTGTTCTACCGACTGAACTACACCCCTATTAAATTGGTGGACCATCAGGGACTCGAACCCCGGACCGACCGGTTATGAGCCGGTTGCTCTAACCAACTGAGCTAATGGTCCACATCTCGTTGGCACCTTAATATTATATCACACTATTTTCTGTTTGTCAATACACTATCGATAAAAAATTTCCGTAATCCGAAAAAAGGTCACGTTATAAAAATAATTTACGATTGTTCAAAAAATATTTACGATAGTGCAAAGACAAATACTTTTATATATGGTACAATATGTACGAAATAATATATTTATGGAGGTATTTTACCATGTCAAGAATTTGTATCCCAGACAACGAATATCGTGAGAGAGTAGCGAAGGCTGCTAAGCTCGTAGCTGAGCGCGGCCTCGACGTAATGCTCGTTGTGAGCACCGAGTCCGACTACGCTAACGCACGTTACTTCTCCGGCTTCTGGCCGCTTTTTGAGAGAGCAGGCGTAGCAATCTCCGCTAACGGCGATGCTGCACTTCTCGTTGGTCCCGAGTCCGCTATCTTCGGTGCCGACAGAAATAAGCTCGACAAGATCTTCGTTCTCCGCGAGTTCAGAGAGTCTGCAGACCCTGCATACCCCGAGCTCCAGGCTTCCACCTTCCGCGATGTATTCAAGAACCTCGGCGTTACCGGCGACAAGATCAAGATCGGTCTCGGAAGCTACGTTGAGTGCACTCTCCCGATCCTCGACGGTCTTAAGGAAAGCTATCCGGAAGCTGAAATCTCCACCTGCGCTGACATCATGGTTGCTCTTCGCTCCATCAAGTCCGCAAACGAGATTGCCTGCATGAAGGAAGGCTTCCGCATTATCGAGAAGGCTACCGATGAGGTTATCCGCCGCCTTAAGCCCGGCGTTACCGAGCTTGCAATGGTTGGTGTTGCTCAGCAGGTTATCTACGAAGAGGGCGCAGAGTACGAGGGTCTTCCCATGTACGTATTCTCCGAGGCTTCTACCCGTCACGCTATCTCCCGTTCCGGCTACCGCGTAATCGGTAAGGGCGATATCGTTCAGCTCAACCTCTCCGCAAAGATCGACGGTTATTCTCCCTCTATCGGTCTTCCCGTTGTTATGGGCAAGCTCGAGGGCGAGCGCCGCGAGATCGTTGAGTTCTGCCTTAAGGCTCACGAGTGGACCGAGGCTCAGCTCAAGGCCGGCGTAATGGCAAGTGACGTTGCTAAGGGCTTCTACAAGCTTTTCTGCGACAACGGCATGAAGGACAGATTCGTATACGGTCCTTGCCACGGTACCGGTATGATCGAGGTTGAGGCTCCTTGGATGGAGACCAGCTCCGAGTATCCGCTCCAGGAAAACATGACCTTCCAGATCGACACCTTCATCTCCGGCGACACATTCGGCTGCCGTTGGGAAAAGGGCTGCGCTATCACCAAGGACGGCGTAGACAGCTACACCGAGTATCTTAAGAAGGGACTGATTGAGCTTGACTTCTAATGGTATCGGAAAAATGAACTGGCTCATCCCCGACTGCGAGCTTCCGCCTCCCGGCGAAGGCGTGCTTCAGGGTCACGAGTCCGTTATCGTTGTAAACGACAACGATTTTGATGTTACTATCGACGTAACTCTCTACTTCCCGGACAAGGATGTATGCGACACAATTAAGTGGAACGTTGGCGCAAAGCGTGTACGTTGCTTCAGAATGAACAACCTTAACGATATGTGCGGTGTGGACATTCCTCTTGAGGAGCAGTACGCTATGAAGCTCGCATCCAACGGTAACATTGTAGTACAGTACGGCCGTCTCGACAACCGTCAGACCAACCTCGCTTACTACACCACTCTCGGCTACGCTGAATAAGAGGGTTTTACATATTTATTGCACTTGGGCGGATGTAACGGTCCGCAAAGCAAACGATTAGCTTGACGGTGCTATTAAATAATTTTAACGGCGCTGTGCCATGTACAGCGCCGTTATTTCTACAATTTTCAAAAAAGAGGGCAAAATTATGTTTATAGATATTCATGCTCATGCATTCCGTATACGTTCCGTAGGTGCACCGTGCTTCTGTACCACAGAGCAGCTGCTTCGCGCGTTTGACCGCCTTAAGATCGATATGGGTGTAGTTCTCCCTGTTGTCAGCCCCGAGTGCTATGCTCCTCAGGCTGTTGATGACGTACTCGAGATGGCGGCAAATCACCCCGACCGTATCATCCCTTACTGTAACGTTGACCCGCGTATTGCAAGCAACATCGACACCGGCAGAATCGACCTTATTCTTCAGAGATTCAAGGACGCAGGATGCAAGGGTATCGGTGAGGTTATGCCAAACATGGAGATTCTTGATCCCAAGGTTCAGAACCTCTTCTACTGCGCTGAGAAGGTAGGATTGCCGCTTATTTATGACGGTGCGGTTCAGGTTGGAATGGGCTTCGGTCTTTACGACGAGCCGGGACTTCCCCAGCTCGAATACTCGCTTCTCTCCTATCCGGACCTTATGATATTCGGTCACGGTCCCGCTTTCTGGAGCGAGCTTGGAAAACTCGAAACTGTCGGTTCAAGAGGATGTCCGTACAACCGTTTCAAGGGACAGCGTGTGCTGCTTCCCACCGGTCCTATCGAGGAGGAGGGAACAGTTCCGAAGCTTCTTCGCCGCTATCCCAACTTGATGGGCGACCTTTCCGACTGCACTGCATACAACGCGCTCACCCGCGACGAAAACTTCGGTCCCAGATTCCTTTCCGAGTTTGAGGACAGACTTTTCTACGGTACAGACATTATGTTTGAGCACATGGAAGTACCGCTCGGCGACACACTTATTTCCTGGCGCGAGCAGGGCAAGATCAGCGAAACCACATTCCGTAAGATCGCATACGAGAATGCGGAGAAGCTGTTTGAGCTTAAATAAAATATAGTAATAAGACTAAAGAGGCGACTCAATATGAGCCGCCTCTTTGCATTTTATTCGCGGATGCTTTTCGATGAATTGAATAGATATAAGAAAGGACAGTGCCTTTCGTTTATAGACAGATTTTTCCTTTTTGCCTTGTCAAAAGCATAATGGTGTGTTATAATGACAATATCGGTATATTAAGTACATGTTCAAAAAGGAGATACAAGATGGAAAAAGGTTATTTTTCAATGGAAGGCAAAAGCGTCATCTTCACCGGCGGATGCGGAAATCTCGGCTCAGTAATGGTTAAGGCTTTGCTCGAATACGGAGCAAAGGTTGCTGTCCCGGAGAGAGCAGACCGTTTTGACGAGAGCTTTGATACATACAAAAAATCCGGTAAGCTTCTGTTTGTTGAAGCGGATCTGTCAGATTCAGACAGTATCAAAGCCGTGTTTGCAAAAATTGACGAGACGTTCGGTAAAATTGACGTGCTCGTAAACTGCGCGGCGTATGGCGGCGGTGCCGGCGGCAAGAGCTGTGAGTATCGCCTTGACAAGCTTCCCGACGAGGTTATCTCCGAGGGAATCGACGGCACTCTTGGCGTAATATTCCGCTGTACACGTGAGGTTATCCCGTACTTCAAGAAATACGGCGGCGGTAATATTGTAAACGTCGGATCAATGTACGGACTTATCGCTCCCGACTTTGATATTTACGGCGACAACATTCCGTGGAGCCCTCCCACTTACGGCGCGGGCAAGGCAGGAGTGATTCAGTTCACAAGATACTGTGCTTCAGCTCTCGCAAGACATAATATTCGTGTAAACTGCCTGACCCCCGGTCCGTTCCCGAACATTACTTCGAAGACCGATATGGAATTTATCTCCCGACTTTCAAGCAAAACCATGATGAAGCGTGTGGGCAAGGCAGAGGAGCTTAACGGCTCGCTCTTACTCCTTGCATCCGATGCATCGTCCTTTATGACCGGCACCAACATTGTTGTTGACGGCGGCATGACGGGGTGGTAAAATATAAAAGAGCAGACCGCAAAAGCGGTCTGCTTTCGTTTTTACAGCTCAAACCAGAACGTCGAGCCCTTGCCGACTTCACTTTCCACGCCGTATCTTGCGCCGTGAAGCTCAAGGATACTCTTGACAATAGAAAGACCGAGTCCCGAGCCGCTTGCCGCGCGGCGGTGAGTTTTGTCGACCTTGTAGTATCTGTCCCAGATGTTCGGTATTTCCTCGGGGGCGATACCCTCACCGAAGTC
Source organism: Candidatus Flemingiibacterium sp. (assembly GCA_045636265.1). Taxonomy (GTDB): domain Bacteria; phylum Bacillota; class Clostridia; order Oscillospirales; family CAG-272; genus Flemingiibacterium. The sequence continues at coordinate 2,334 of JAZTXD010000161.1, read as the reverse complement.
GGTGACTTCGATGCGAACGGAATTTCTGCCGTCACGCTCCACGATTTTTTGTAGCACGTGTACCGGTTTGTCCGCGTCGGAATGGGTGAGCGCGTTGTTGATGAAGTTGTATATCACCTGAAGTATGCGCGTGCGGTCCGCAGTTACCATTACCACATGCTCGTGTGTGAACTCGATCTCACGCCCCTCTTTTTCGGTAAGCTTGGAGAAGCGGCCGATGACCTCGTTCACCGTTTCGGTCAGGTCAAATTCACTCATATCAAGCGCCTGCGTTCCCGATTGAAGCTTTGATATGTCAAGCACATCGTTAACAAGTGAGGACAGGCGGTTGGCTTCGTCAATTATTATCTGTACGTTTTCGGGCGTATTCTCGCCGGGCAGGTCGCGCATTACCTCGGCGTAACCGGTTATCATAGTAAGCGGCGTGCGAAGGTCATGGGATATGTTTGATATAAGCTCACGTTGGAGCGCGCCAGCTTTTGAAAGCTCCTCGGCGGCATAGGAGAGCGTACCTGACAATTCCGCCGCCTCACGGTATCCGCCCACGCTGAAGTCGGCGCCGTAGTTACCCTTGGCAAGCTCTTTTGCACTGGAGTTTATGCGGACGATAGGCGCGGAAATGCGCTTGGCCAGAATGAACGAGAGAAGCACCGCAAGAAGTATCATAACAGCGGATATGATTATAAGCTCGGTTTGCAGTGTGCGGACTGTTGATGCCACGGGCGATATGGTTGTATTGAGCATTATAACGATGTCGGTGTCGCGGCTCGCTGAATAGACAATCTTCGTGTAGATTATGCTTTCAGCCGAGTTGTCCTCGGCACCGTCTTCTGTGCTTGGTGATTGTGCGCCGGCAGTGGGGCGCAGTATACTGAATGCATCAAGCCGGAAACGCGACAGGTCTTCGCCGCCGTTGTTTTCGGCGAGAGTTTTGAGCATGTATATATTGCGTGCGGACATGTCGTGGATAAGACAGTCAGACAGCGTGTCCGAGCTGGCTATTACATTGCCCGATTCTTCAAAGACAAGTATGCACACCTGCCTTTCGGCGGATATCCGCTCGGCGATATCGCGCACCTCGCTGTTTGGCGAGTCGACATATTCCGTGAGTTGATTTGCGCTGCTCTTTATTTCATTTGTGCGGACAGCTTTATATATCTCCCCGAAGAAGATAACCTGAAAAAGCCAGAGGAGTCCAAGTAGGAGAAACAAAAACAGAAGCATGTACGCAAAGAGGCTCCAGCGGATACCAAACTTGTTTTTTATCGGTTTCTTATTTCGTTTCAAAGCGGTAACCCACCCCTCTGAGTGTTACGATAAAGCGTGCACAGTCCCCAAGGCTCTTACGAAGAAGCTTTATGTGTGTGTCGAGCGTGCGGTCATCTCCGTAGAAGTCGTATCCCCACACCTCGCATATCAGCTTTTCTCTGGAAAGCGCGATGTTTCTGTTGCGAAGCATGTAGAAGAAAAGCTCATATTCCTTGGGCGACATGTCAACGCGCTCGCCGTTTACATATACGAGCCGCGCCGTAATATCTGCGCGAAGCTCCTCTATTTCGATGATTTCATGCTTTGGCTCGGACGGCGTCTGCTTTACTCTGGACAGAACGGCGTTTATGCGAAGCATAAGCTCCTTTGGAGAGAACGGCTTGACCACATAATCGTCGATGCCAAGCTCGAAGCCGTTTATTTTGTCATACTCCTCGCCGCGTGCGGAGAGCATGATGATAGGGGTGTTTTTGATGCGGCGTATCTCACGGCATGCGGAGAAGCCGTCAAGCTCGGGCATCATTATATCCATGATAATGATGTCGAAGTCACACTCGCGGCAGAGCTTTACCGCTTGCATGCCGTCCTCGGCTTCGGTGACCTCGTGTCCCTCGAATTCTGCGTATTTGCGGATAAGCCTGCGTATCATTTCTTCATCGTCAACTGTAAGAATTTTGTACATGATTGCCCATCCCTTCGAAATTTACTGTTTTTTATATTATAACATTTGAGGGTGGGAGATTGCAATACACTTCGCCAAATGTTCACAAAAGAATTAGTGTCTGCTCACAAACCGGAGCCGCCCTGTCGGTAGGGTGGTATCTTTATTGAGGGCGGAGTGATCGCGCTTGCCAGCGCGAATCTTTTTTGAGCGCCGTGGAGCGCCTCCGGCGCAAAGCAAGGAGGACAGGTGGAGCTCGAGGCGGATGAGGAAACTGCGCAGCTGGTTCCCCATCCTCCTCGTATTTACGCAAAACCTCGGCGCATCAGCGCCGACCTTGTGGCGGTAAAGCCGCCGAACAAAAATAAAAAAGTTCACATAATATTGTTGACATATCGATTAAA
>JAZTXD010000160.1:0-1487 GCA_045636265.1 Candidatus Flemingiibacterium sp. | reverse complement strand
GCCGAGGCAGGGATTTCATAATCCTCATACTCGGTGTTGACGTAGGCATCAACGTAAAAGGAATCGGGAAACAGATCGGGGCGATTGCCGAGCGTACTCATATACGTCGCATACATGGAGAGCTGTTCTTCGCTCATAATGTACACGGGCACATGGGAGAGATTGAAGTTTTCAAGCTCCACCGTACAGATATAGTAGGTGTAAGGAACTTGAACCTCGTACTCGTATTCCTCCATAATGGGTTCTCCGTACTCATCGTACAGATAGGCACCGGTTTCGGGGTCTGTTGCTTGTCGCTCGCCGGTTCTTGTTTCCGTCCGATACCTTGTTTCCGTGGTTACGGTCTCGGTTAGGATATACTGCTTGTCGAACAGCATTTGAAGTGTGCCGCCAATTTCATCAATCGTCCATTCGCCACCGTGGAGAGCCGATATTGCCGATAGCAGAACATAGGGGTCGTGTTCGATCTCGTCTAAATCGTAGTGATACTCGTCATAGTAGTGAGTGCTTTCGTAGGTGTCGAGGTACTCCTGCAGCTCCGCTTCCATGGCACAATACTGAGCCTCGGCATCCTTCATGTGGTCATCTTCCACGGAATAGGAAGAACCGCCAAAAGCGGAAACGCCACTCTGTACCATGACGGAGCAGGAAGATACAACGCTGAGCAGAAACGCCACGATAAGAAGAATGGCAAGAGCAATCAGAGCACCTTTCCAATGCTTTGCCAAGAAACTTGCTGACTTCTTCGTATTTTCGGCGGCTTTCTTTGCCGTTTTCGCCGTTTTCTGCGTTGCCTTTGCGGTGTTCTTTCCGGTTTTGCCTGCTTTAGTCGCCATATATTCCTTTTTGATGGCTCGCTTCTGTTGCCATCGGGAATAAGGGTTACTGGAAAACTGCGGATTGTTACGCTGGGCTTGCTTATTCAAGGCTTTGAGATTGGCTTTATCTGCCGCCGCTTCTGCGTGAGCTGCGTTGCGATAGGGTTTGAGCTTATGAGAGCGATGTGCGGAATCAATCATCCGCACACCACCCTCGGCAGCTTCCTCGATTCGGTGAGCACTTTCTACGCCGACGTTATCCTCCTCGGATTGTCGGATTTCTCTGTGAGCTGTAGCCAAAGCGGAATTGATCGGAGCCGCCGTCGCTGCATGGGTGAGCTTTGACGGAGGCTTCTTTTTATCCACTTCCTCAAAGTACAAGCGTGTCGTTACCTTGCCCTCGGCATCTACGACACGCTCTTTTCGTTTAACGGTTTTCTTCGGGATTTTTGCCTCGGCTTTATCAAGTTTGTCCGCCTTTTTGTCCGCTTTCTGAATGGCTTTTTTCAGTTCGGGGGCGGCTCGTTCTTCATCGGTAAACTGTAGCCGTGGCGAACGCTTACTCATAAGGCATCACCTCCCGTAAATTGATAAGCGTGGGTTACTCCACGACGATGTGAACCGATACGTTATCTCCGAAGATGTTGTGAACGACAGAGGAAAGAGCCG
>JAZTXD010000159.1:0-2080 GCA_045636265.1 Candidatus Flemingiibacterium sp. | reverse complement strand
AACCATCGTTACAACCTCAGTGACGGTATTCTCTTAAAGGATAACCACATTGGTGCTGCAGGCGGTGTTAAAGAAGCCATTATGATGGCGAAGGAGTACGCACCGTTCGTTCGCAAAATCGAGGTTGAGGTTGAAAATCTTGATATGCTCAAAGAAGCTCTTGAAGCCGGTGCTGACATCATTATGCTCGATAATATGAGCGTTGAGGATATGAAAGAAGCAGTAAGACTTACCGCAGGCAGAGCCGAAACCGAATGCAGCGGTAACGTAACAAGAGAAAACGTTGCAAGACTTGTGGATATTGGTGTTGATTATATTTCCAGTGGCGCACTTACACACTCTTCACCAATTCTTGACCTTTCCCTTAAAAATTTGCACGCTATATAAAAAGAGGTGACTTCATGAAGGCGGCTGAAAGAAGAAAAGCTATTGTCAACTTGCTTTTGGCGGAGCAGGAAGCTATATCTGGCGGAGAACTGTCTGATCGTTTTGGTGTGTCCAGACAAATTATCGTTCAGGACATTACCGTTCTGAAAGGAGCCGGATATGACATTCTCTCTACCCATAACGGTTATATTATGCAGAAATCGCCACTGAAAGAGCGCGTTTTCAAGGTGTATCATACCACCGCACAGACTGAGGATGAATTAAATCTTATCGTTGATCTCGGCGGTACGGTCGTTGATGTCTTTGTCTGGCATAAGGTGTATGGAAAGGTAGTGGCTAAGCTAAACATCTTCTCAAGACTTCATGTAAAGCAATTTATCGAGGGTGTTCGAACCGGAAAGTCATCTGAACTTATGAACATAACCGGCGGATACCATTATCACACGGTTTGTGCAGATACGGAAGATGTTCTAAACAGTATCGAAGTCGCATTAAATGAAAAAAACCTTATTGTCCCCGAAATATGATTGGTGTAATTGATAAATGAAAAGAGAACGCTTTGAAAAACAACTGGCTTTTATTCTTGAAGCCGATAAGGAAAAGAATATCCTACGTCAGACTCACATCAGTGGACACGGCAGGCGAGAAAACGATGCCGAGCACGCTTGGCATATGGCAATGATGATTTATCTGCTAAAAGAATATTCCAACAAAGAAATCGACGTTGCCAAAACGATGATGATGGCTTTGATCCACGATATTGTTGAAATTGACGCGGGCGATACATATGCCTATGATGTAAAGGGCTTGGAAACTCAAAAAGAACGAGAGAAACGAGCAGCCGAGCGAATTTTCGGTATGCTTCCCGATGACCAACGAGATGAACTCTGGGCATTGTTTGAAGAGTTTCAAGCCTGTGAGTCAGCGGAAGCGCGTTTTGCAAAAGCAATGGATAATTTTCAACCTATATTACTCAACAATTCAAATGGCGGAGCAGATTGGAAAGAACATAAGGTAACAAAATCAAAGGTGGTTGGAAGACAAAAGACATCATGCCTTGGTTCAAAAGAAATATGGGAATACACCGAAGAACTCATTAACGATAATGTAAAAAAAGGCAATATACTAGATGAATAACCTAAATTGAACAAAATATTTAATTGACCACACAAATAGCAGTAGGCGAGGGCTTGCTGCTATTTGTATTTATGGGTAGAAGAGTGTTGGTCCTATATTGACACACACGTGTCGGGCAGTCCTTTGCTCCAGAATGGAAAGTTAATTGGAGCTGTCACGCATGTATTAGTGGATGACCCGACAAAGGGTTACGCCATTTTTGCAGAAAATATGTTAGAGACTGCACAATCCGTTGGGGACAGCGCTGCGACGTCCCGCAGAAAAGAAGCATCATAACTGAAAAAGCATCCCGATTATTTTCGGGATGCTTTTCTGTATTCACCGGGTGTACAGCCCGCGCTCTTTTTGAACCAGCGGCAAAAATACGGATAGTTATCGGTTCCCACCGCTTCGGCCACGGCATATATGGGAGTGTCGCTATCCGCCAGCAGCTCTTTGGCGCGCTTCAAACGTTGCGCGGCGATATATGCATTAACGGTGCTGCCGAACGCATCCGCAAACGCTTTATACAAATGGTTCTTGGATACGTGAAAGGTTTGACAAAGGTGGTCTACGC
>JAZTXD010000158.1:0-1405 GCA_045636265.1 Candidatus Flemingiibacterium sp. | reverse complement strand
GCGTACTTAGTAGAGAACTGATTGTAGAAACCTCTCTTGGGGAGTTTTCTGTAAAGCGGGATCTGACCGCCTTCAAATCCGGGTCTTACACCGCCGCCGGAGCGAGCGTTCTGACCCTTGTGGCCCTTACCGGCAGTTTTGCCGTTACCGGAGCCAGCGCCTCTGCCTTTGCGCCAAGCGGGAGCATTGGAGCCTGCGGCAGGTGAAAGTTCATGAAGCTTCATTAGGTTTTTCCTCCTTATACTGAATTTTTGTATAAATTATACGGTTTCCTTCTTTACAAGGTGAGAAATAACCTTTACCTTGCCGTCGAGGACTTCATTATCAGCGTGGATTACAGAGTCGCCGATCTTGCGAAGACCGAGCGAAGCTGCGGTTGCCTTCTGATTCTGCTTTGCGCCTATAAGGCTCTTTACAAGTGTTACTTTTGCGTTTGCCATCTTGAAAAGCCTCCTTATTTCGTTACAGCTTCTTTGCTGATTCCGCGCATTGCTGCAACTTCTTCAGCGTTACGAAGCGTCTTAAGTCCTTCGAAAGTAGCCTTGATTACGTTCACAGGGTTATTGGAACGAAGGCACTTTGTACGGATGTTCTTAATACCAGCCTTCTCGATTACGGCACGAACTGCGCCGCCTGCGATAACACCGGTACCTGGAGCTGCGGGCTTTAAAAGAACTCTGCCTGCACCGAACTCACCAATGACTTCGTGCGGGATGGTCGAGCCCTTCATGGAAACCTCGATCATGTTCTTCTTTGCGTCCTCAACGCCCTTGCGGATTGCGTCCGGAACCTCGGCAGCCTTGCCAAGACCGTAACCTACATGTCCGTTACCGTCGCCAACAACCATCAGCGCGGTAAATCTCATAATACGTCCGCCCTTAACGGTCTTCGAAACACGTCTGATGCAGACTGTCTGCTCCGAAAGATCGAGGGTAGCCGGATCAAAATTCTGCTTTGCCATTTTGTTTGCCACACGGGTTTTACACGGCTCTTTGTCCGATACCCATTTCCTCTCTTAGAATTTAAAATTTGGTTTATAAACCAAACCGTGTATAAACTGGTCTTTTGCGTAGCTCTTAAGCTCGATTAGAACTTAAGGCCACCTTCTCTTGCACCTTCTGCAAGCTCCAATACACGACCGTGGTAAACGTATCCGCCTCTGTCGAATACGACTTCGGTGATACCCTTTGCAGCTGCGCGCTCAGCAACAAGCTTGCCGACCTTCTTAGCTGCTTCCTTGTTTCCGCCGATGCCCTCGAACTCTTTTTCAAGGGAGGAAGCGGATGCAAGAGTTACGCCTGCAACATCATCGATGACCTGAGCCTGGATGTTGTTAAGCGAACGATATACGCAGAGACGCGGACGAGCTGCAGTGCCGGAAATCTTGGCTCTGACTCTCTTATGT
>JAZTXD010000157.1:0-1141 GCA_045636265.1 Candidatus Flemingiibacterium sp. | reverse complement strand
CATAACGGGGTACGCGCTGTATCTTGCCACCCAATAGCGGCAAAGCTTTTCAAGCTCTGCATCTGTGATCTTGCCGGCAAAATATTCGGTCATAAGCGCAGTGGGATAACCGAACTGCGTATTGGAATGAACCATGCCAAGCTCAGCGATATAATCAAAATATACGTCATACTGCTGAAATTTAGCGAGCATAATATCGTTTACGCCGTATGTAAATATATTCTGATATTCGTCCGCAAACCAACCGTTCTGTCCCGGGTTGGTCCACCATCCGAGCGGTTGGGACTCAATAACCGTATAACCCTGCTCTGCCCGGTGATCCATAATATATTTGAACTGCGAGGTGACACCGTACTGATCGGCAAGCTCCTTTGTAATTCCCGCAAACTTCTGCGTTTCAACCGAGCCGTAGCTGTCGATCTCTTCAAGTGCAAGCGTCCAATGAGTGTCGGCAAGGTAGAAAAAGGGAGTACCGTCATCATACATAAAATAGTTTTTGCCTGCCTCGGTTTTGATAAATCCGTGCTTGTAGATATCAAGCTCACCCGAATATTCCTTGCAGGTCACACTGCCGCCGCGATGATGAAGACCGCCGTTTGCAGTATCGGTGCAGACGGTATAGAAGCTCCACTCGCCTACCTCCGTGGGCGCAAAACGGACCTTCCAGCTCTTGCCGCCGTCCCAGAAAGCGGGAACGGTGAGGACGGTGCCTGTCTTTTCGTTGTAGAAAACGGCATCCATATCAACGGTATAGACAGGATCTTCATAAGTCTTGTCGCTCGTGAATTCGATTTCGCAAGCTACCCACACCTCGGTGTCGAGCTTTATCTGCTCGCCGACGGGAGCTATTTTTTCAATTTGCACCATCTGTCCGTCATCTTTCTTTGGAGTTATCGACGAAAGTACCGAAAGATCACCGGGCACCTCAAGAGTGCCGTTCTTCGCACTCGAAACATAGTCCGAGATAAAGCGTTCGACCGCCAGAAGCGTGCAATCGTCGTTAAATCCGATGATAACTATCTTGTTGCCAACGGCGCGTATTGCGTATTCTCCCGCAGAAAGCGTCAGATAGACCTCAAGGCTCTCGCGGCGGTTGGTTTCTCCGATAAGGATCTCAGCCTCCGAGCTTTCGTATTCGCCC
>JAZTXD010000156.1:0-59097 GCA_045636265.1 Candidatus Flemingiibacterium sp. | reverse complement strand
TTTTTTTGATTTTCTTACAAATTTCTAAAGTGATATATACATTTTTTCGATAGGTGTTGTAAAATTCAAAAAAGTATGATATAATATATCCAATATGCGCACTCTACAGGAGGAATACACAATGCCGATAAAGATTCCGGCAGGCCTTCCGGCTGCCGAAACACTTGAGCGTGAAAACATTTTCGTAATGAGCGATTTTCGCGCGGAGCATCAGGACATCCGTCCGCTCAAAATTGCGGTGCTCAATCTGATGCCCACCAAAATCACCACGGAAACACAGCTTATCCGTCTGCTTTCCAACAGCTCGCTTCAGATAGAATTCACTCTCCTGCAAACATCCACCCACCGCTCCACACACACATCTCCGGAGCACATGGAAGCGTTCTACAAAAATTTTGACGACATAAGAGATGAAAACTTCGACGGACTCATCATCACAGGCGCTCCGGTCGAAAATCTCGATTTCCACGATGTTACATATTGGGATGAGCTTTGCGATATCATGGAATGGTCAAAGACTCATGTTTTCTCAACGCTCCATATATGCTGGGCGGCGCAGGCGGGACTTTACTATCACTACGGCGTAAAGAAGCATCCGCTTGACAAGAAAATGTTCGGTATATTCGAGCATTACGCTCTTCGTCCGAATCACCCCATCGTGCGCGGCTTTGATGAGGTGTTTAACGCGCCCCACTCGCGTCACACGGGCATTGCCGAGTCGGAGATTACAAAGGTAAGCGATATCGAGCTTATCGCAAGAAGCGATATTGCCGGTCCTTATATTGTTGCCGCAAAGGATTCGCGCATGCTGTTTGTCACCGGTCATTCGGAATATGACTATGACACGCTCTCAAAGGAATATTTCCGCGACGTTGACAAGGGACTCCCTATTGAAATCCCGTACAACTACTTCCCCAATAACGATCCCGGCAGACGTCCGCCGAACGTATGGCGCGGACACGCGAACCTTCTCTTCTCAAACTGGCTCAACTATTTCGTTTACCAGAACACACCGTACGATCTCGACGATCTTTCAAAAGCATAAATATATTTTTGCGCAGTGTAAACAATAATACCGTAGGCATAGCCTACGGTATTTTCTTTATTGGAAGGATATGTCATGGATAAGAACGAAACACTTTTAAATGAGCTTTATAAAAACGTCACAATGGGCAAGGATTCACTTATAAACCTTATGGACAAGGCGTCTGATGACGAGATGAGAGCGGAGATGACACGTGAAATGGAGCGTTACGAGGAATATGCAAACCGTGCAAGCGCACTTCTGGCCGAGCGCGGACTCAAGCCCGAAGAGCCGGGTATGATGGCAAAGGCAGGATCAAAGATCGGCATGGCGTTCAACACAATGCTCGACACAACAACCTCGCACATCGCGGAAATGATGATCAACGGCGCGACCATGGGAATTATCAACATCGAAAAGCAGTTCAACGAAAACGAGCCCACCGGTGAAGCTAGACGACTTGCCGAGGAAATCCTCGATTTTGAAAAGAGCACCGCGGACAATCTCGCGAGATTTCTGTAAAACACAAAAAGCGGCGCACTTACGTGCGCCGCTCTCTATTATTTTTTACCTATTTTGAATATTCGCCGAAGCAACGGAACGAATATCTTCGGAGATTTCACAACAACAACTTTCATGCCGGGTACCCCTCGCATATCATTAGAGTTAAGCAGTTTTCACGCTCACTGTAGCATATGCAAAAAGGTGAAAGGTTGTTAATCGCGGCTTTCTATAACCAGCATAACGCCGTCTGCAAGGGTTATTTTTGCAAAATCAGCCGTTATTTCATTGCTGACCGCGTAAGTGTACTTGCGTGTTATCTCCACACTGTCAAGCGGATAATATACGCCTGAAACGGATACCCCACAGCAAACATCAGTCAGCGAAACAAGCGAGAGATACTTATATCCGCGCTCTGCACAAAGTTCCTTTTTTTCGCCGCATGCACGCATAATCCGCACGCGGTTCCTGCCGTCCGTCATCACACAGTCAACACCGCGCTCGGCGAGATACTCAAGCATAAATACGCTTGAGAGGGTGTGATCAAGCCGTCCGCCGAGTCCGCCGATAAGAGTAATGTGCGTTGCACCTCGAGAGAGGGCGGTATCTATTGCAAGCTGGGTGTCGGTATCGTCCTTAATAGGTGACACCAGTATCTTTTCGATCTCGTCAAGCTCATGCTCCGAGAGCTTGTCCCGATCAAGCGAGTCAAGATCACCGATAAGCATATCCACACGGACGCCAAGCCTTTTTGCCGTGAGATATCCGCTGTCCGCAGCTATAATAAGCGAGCTTTCATTTATTGATACTCCAAGCTCAGAAAGCGTGTCGGCATAAACCCTGCCGCCCGTAAAAATGTAACAGTTAAAACTCATTTTTTGTCCCATTCGTGCTTGTTTTTAAGCACCTCGTAAAATTCAAGATAGCTGTCATGACGCTCCCTCGGGACAAGTCCACTCTTGACCGCCTCAATGAGCGCACAGCCGTCTTCTTTTGTATGAGTACACTTGGTGTACTTACACGAACCGATATAATCCTCAAACTCACGGAACACATACGGCAGATCCGCTTTCGTGTAGAAATCGAACTGCACAAAATCGAGCATACCGAATCCGGGTGTATCCGCGATATAACCACTTGCACCGTTTCCGAGCTGTTTGTCAAGCGCGTAAAGCTCAACATGACGGGTCGTATGCTTGCCGCGCTCGGTCTTTTCGCTGATCTCTCCTGTCGCAATGGACAGAGTGGGAAAAAGTCGGTTCATGAGCGTTGATTTTCCAACGCCCGATGCGCCTGCGAACGCCGATATCTTATCAGAGTTTTCGCGAATGAACGCTTCAAGCTCACTGCCGTCAATACCAAAGCCTTCAACGAACACAGTAAATCCGCATTTTCTGTAAAGCGCCGCATACCTCTCTGCCGCCTCGGGCGCAAGGTCCGTCTTTGTGATGATTATCACCGGCTCAATGTGCTTGTACTCGGCTATGGTTATAAGCTTATCGAGCGTGGAGAGCGCCGGCTCGGGCTTAGCCGCCGCGATCACCGCGAATATGATGTCAAGGTTTGACATCAGCGGACGGATAAGCTCGTTCTTCCGCGGCAGCACTTCCTCGATCATAACGCCGCCGCGGGCTTCCTCGCGCTTGCCGCGTCCCGTACGCGAATCCGCATCCGAAACGGATGCAAGCTCCGTGTCAACGCGAAGCACCACGTCATCGCCCACAAGAAGCGTCAGCTTCTCATGGCGGAACACACCTCTTGCCTTGCAAAAAAGTGTGTCCGCTTCAAGCGAAAGTCCGTTTTCGCGAAGCATGTCGGCATCTTTCTCGGATATACGTATTTCGTAAATTCCGCCAACGCCTTTTACTATTTTTCCGTTTAATTTTAACTCCATCAGATGTTTCTCCGGGCGGTTACTGGTCACCGGCTTCGCCGCTGTCCGATGTGTCGGATGTTTCCGGCGTATCGGGAACGGTAGCCTTCGGTCCAAGGCTCATTACAAAGCTTATCTTTGTTCCGATCGGCACCTGCTCGCCAACAGCACGTCCTTGCTTTATACAGTGTCCCGCAGGCACGCTGTCGTTGTGCTCCGCTTTGACATCGCCGAGATTTAACTTGTTCTCTTCAAGGAGCTGCATTACCTCGGCTTCACTCTTGCCCTCAAATGTGGGAACAGCCACGTATTCGAGAGCCTGTCCGCTGCTGACATAAACCGTTACCTTTTCGCCAACCTCAAGCGTTGTTCCCGGCTCGGGATCGGTTCGGATAACATATCCGGCGCTTATATACTCATGCTCCTCTTTTATTTCCTCAGGGATGAGTCCGAGGTTTCTGAGTTCGATCGCCACGTCGCGTGCATCGTCATACGCATAGTTGTCAAGCTCCACCGTGAGTGCGCCAAGGCACACCTCAAGGGTAAGCGTACACTTCTGGTTTCTGTCGGGATTTACTCTGCGCTTTTCGTTTGGCAGAGGATCCTGACCGATTATAACATTTCTTGCATATTCGGTGCTCGGGACATATTCGATCTCAACGTTGTAGTCCTGCATTTCGAGCTGTGCCTCGAAATCCTCGCTGTATACCGTTCCGATAAATTTGGGAACGGTTATAGTTTTGGATGTATCGGTTGTGGTAACCTCAAAGAGCTTGGTGAGCACAACAACCGCGCTTATACAGCAAACGATGAGGAACGCACTCGTTACACCGGCAATAACCGGGAACATTGATCTGCTCGCACGTTTATTCGGGCGATTCAGCTTCTTAACGTTTGACGGCATCTCCTGTCCGTCCTGCGCACCTGCCTCGCCGTAGGTTGACTCCGGCTTTGGCATCTTAAACACAGTTCTCGGATTATTTTTAACCTGCGCCACATGACGGAGCATCTGCGCCGCGCTCTGGAAGCGGCTGTCGGGATTTTTCTCCATTGCAGCGAGAATTATCTGCTCAATACCTATGGGAAGTGACGGTGTTATTTCGCGCGGCGGGCGCGGACGGTTTTTAACCTGCATGATAGCAACGCTTACGGGGCTGTCCGCCACAAAAGGCAGCTTGCCGGTTGCCATTTCATACATTGTTACACCAAGTGAATATATATCGCTTCTGCGGTCTATCTTCTTGCCGCTCGCCTGCTCGGGGCTTATATAGAAAACCGTACCGATAGCCTTGTCGGTCATTGTAACCGTCTCGGCATTGGGAAGCTTTGCGATGCCGAAGTCCGCAACCTTGATGCTTCCGTTTTTAAGCATCATTATGTTCTGCGGCTTGATGTCACGGTGCACTATTCCCTTCTGATGCGCATGGTCAAGCGCCAAGAGTATCTGCTCGGTTATGCTGATGATTTCGCTAAAATTCAGTACACCTTTTTTGAGGATATAGTTTTTGAGCGTAATGCCCTCAACCAGCTCCATTACGATATATTTAAGATCCTCTTTAACCGAAACATCGTAGATGTTTACAATGTTTGGATGTGAAAGCATGGCAACTGCCTTACTTTCGTTTATAAAGCGCTTTACCGACTGCTCATCCCTGTTTATTTCATCCTTTAGCATCTTCACGGCAACATTGCGGCGCATGAGAAGGTCCTGCGCCTCAAACACGACCGCCATACCGCCGATTCCGATAACTTTATTTATTCTGTATCGTCTGTCAAATACCTGACCGACGTATTTATCAAATGCGTCCATCTCACCGCTCCTTTACGTATTTTACAAGTACCGCGGTTATGTTGTCGGGACCGCCCGCATCGTTTGCGGCTTCGATAAGTCTGTCCGTTTTGTCTGCCAGCTCGGTTTCGGTGTCGAGGATAACATCGATATCAAGATCGGACGAAACTATTGTGTAGATATCCTCGGGCATAAGCTGTCCCGAAAGACCGTCCGAGCAAAGCAGTAAGTAGCAAATATCGAGCGTCGAAAGCTCAACGGAAAAGATGTCGCAGTCAATCTCTTCCTGTATTCCCACTGCACGTGTTATGCGGTTGCGGAAGGGATGATTTCTGGCTTCCTCCACAGTCAGTGTTCCGCTGTCAATAAGGTGCTGTACATACGAATGGTCATGGGTTATCTGTGTGATAGCATTGTCGGATACAAGGTAAAGACGGCTGTCGCCGATATTTATAACATACGCTATTTCATCGCACAAAAGAGCCGCTACAAGAGTTGTTCCCATACCCTCAAAGTCGGGAGAGCTCTGCGACTTTTCATATACTGCACGGTTGGCGTCCACTGCCGCATCGTCGAGAATGATGCACGCCTCGTCGCTCGTGATCTTAAGAACACCGTCCCCGTTTATTTTTGCCTCGGAATACTTTATAACGCCCGCAACAAAAGCCTCGATAGCGCACTCGCTGGCAACATTGCCGCTCTTGGCGCCGCCCATTCCGTCGCAAACGACACAGAGCGTGGCATTTTTGCATATTGGACGCACAGCAAAGCTGTCCTGATTTGCAGCTCGCTGCTTGCCGGTATCGCTTTTACCGAAAAAATTCATTTGACAGACCATTCCTCTCTACTTAAATCACACAGTTGGTTAATTACATTACATATATATGGGACAAAAAGAATTAAATTTCAAAAAATCAAGAAATCTATTTTTCTTCGTCCTCTTTAAGTTTAGCTCGCCGCAGCTGACCGCAGGATGCGTTTATATCTCCGCCGAGCTTACGGCGAACTGTTGCGTTGACACCGAGGTCGTTAAGTATCTTTGAAAACCTTTCAACCGCCTCTGACGATGAGCGTGAAAATCCGCTCTCCTCAACCTCGTTTACGGGAATGAGGTTTACGTGTATCGGAAAAGGCTTTGAGTTTTTATAAAGCCCGTGCTTTAAGGTGTGCGCAAGCCGTTTAGCGTATTCGACAGAATCGTTTTTACCCGCGATCAGCGTATACTCAAACGAGATTCTCCGTCCCGTAGCCGCAAAATAACGGCGGCAGGCATCAAGCAGCTCGGATATTTTCCACTTATTGTTGATCGGCATTATCGACGAGCGTGTTTCATCGTCCGCCGCATGAAGCGATATGGACAGAGTTATCTGCAAATCAAGCTTTGCAAGCTCGTCTATTTTATCAACAAGTCCGCAGGTGGAAAGCGAAATATGTCTTGCTCCGATATTAAGCCCCGCGGGATCTCCGACAAGGGATAAGAATTTCAAGGTGTTATCGTAATTGTCAAGCGGCTCGCCGATACCCATCATAACGATATTGGATATACGCTCGCCTATGTCACGTTCGGCAGCGATAACCTGTCCCAAAAGCTCCGCAGGACGAAGCTTTCGCACAAGTCCGCCTATCGTGGACGCGCAGAATTTGCATCCCATGGGGCAGCCGACCTCGCTTGATATGCATATCGTGTTGCCGTGCTTGTAGCGCATGAAAACGCTCTCTATAACGTTTCCGTCCCAAAGTCCGAAAAGATATTTCACAGTTCCGTCAAGCTTTGAAACCAGCTTTTTCTCAACGGTCGGCAGATCAACCACAGCACTTTCATGAAGCTTCTCGCGAAGCTTTTTGGAAATATCGGTCATGCCGTCAATTCCAACGCCGCGGTGCATCCAGGTGAAAATCTGCTTTGCTCTGTATTTCGGCTCACCGAGCGAAGCCAGAAATTCTTCAAGCTCGGGAATATTCATAGAAAGAAGATCGGCTTTTTCGTTGAGTGTGAGCATAATAAAAATCCTTACTGTAACTTATTTACGGCGCATCCTTGCAACAAAGAATCCGTCCGTTTTGTGTATATGCGGCAAGAGCGTGAGCATTCCGTTTTCGCTCCGGGCTTCGCCGACTTTGAAATCCTCGGGGATAAAGTCATCGGCTTGCGAAAGGAACCGTTTCACCACATCGCCGTTTTCCGCCTTATTCAGCGTACACGTGGAATAGCACAGAACTCCGCCGCTTTTCACATACGCTGACACATTTTTCAGTATGGCATACTGTATCTCGGGAAGTCGCTCGAGTTCGCTGCGCGATTTATAGCGTATCTCCGGCTTCTTGGCTATAACCCCAAGTCCGGAACACGGCGCATCGCATATTACCGTATCGGCAGTACCCACCAAATCGGCATCGCATTTCGATGCGTCCTTTTCCTCGGTGGTAATTATGTCGATGCCAAGCTGTTTTGCACCGTTTCTTACAAGTGAGAGCTTGTTTTTGTGTAAATCGAAGTTTTTTACCTCGCCTCGGTTTTCCATGAGTATAGCTGATGTAAAGCTCTTGCCGCCGGGGCAGGAGCATGTGTCAATAAGAGTTGTATCAGGCTGCGGGTTCGCCGCGAGCACCGCAATCTGCGATGCCTCGTCCTGAATATAGACGTATCCGCCCGAAATAAGTTCCATAACCTGACTCGGAAGAGTCTTTTTTGTAAGCCTGATGCCAAACGGTGAATATCGCGTCGGCTCGGCATCAATGCCCTGCTCTGTAAGAGAAGCGAGCATCTCCTCGCGCGACGTTTTGAGCGTGTTCACGCGAAGCGTTACATCCGGCTGGCACTCAAATGCGGCGAGTACCGCCTCGACGTCATCAACCGAATTTTGCAATATATCAAGCGCATCATAGCCTACGGAATAGCGGACGCGCAGATACTCTCTTCTGTCATTTTTATCTGGATACGGGAGATTTTCCTTTCCAAACGTGCGAAGGAAATTTCGCAGAACCGCGTTTACAAACGAAGCCGCTTTCGGCATAGTTTTCTTTGCAAGGTTTACGCTTTCGTTGACCGCCGCACTTTCGGGGATTCTGTCGAGCCAAATAAGCTGATAGAGTCCGAGCCGCAGCAGAGTTGCAACTTCATTGTCAAGCTTATCGGTGGGCTTTGAGGAAAGCTTGCCGATTATATAGTCAAGTGTAATGCGGCGCTCGATAACGCCGTACACGAGAGCTGTGTAAAGTCCGCGGTCGGCGCCCTCAAGTCCGAATTTTCGGATTGACGAATCTATCTCAAGACTCGAATATTTTCCGTCGCGCTCGCATAACATGAGCGAGCGGTATGCCGCCTCGCGAGCGGTATATTTTTTGTTGTTCATTTTAACGTCTTCTACCGTTGCCCTTAACTATAAGGAACAGCCTTATAAGGTTTGCAAGCGACACCGCAAGAGCCGCAACATAGGTAAGCGCCGCGGCAGTTAAAACCTTTCTCGCGCTCTTAAGCTCGCCCGAATCGAGTGTCCCCGAAGAAGTAAGCGCCGCCATGGCACGTGAGCTTGCGTTGAACTCAACGGGAAGCGTTACAAGCTGAAAGAGCGTTGACAAGCCGAATGCGATAACGCCGACATATGCAAGTGTCGGGAAGGAGAACAAAATTCCGAGAAGAATAAGCGGCATTGCAAGGTTCGAGCCGATGTTGGTTATCGGAATAATGGATGCGCGAATCTTCATCGGGGTATATCCCACAGCATGCTGTACCGCATGGCCGGCTTCATGCGCCGCAACGCCCACAGCCGCCGCACTGCGTGCGGAGTGAACGCTGTCCGAAAGATAAACCGTGTTATCCTTTGGGTTAAAGTGGTCGGTAAGATCACCGCTCACTCTTGCTATCTTTACATGTGTGAGTCCGTTTGCATCAAGTATCTGTCTTGCGGCGTCAAAGCCGGTCATGCCGCGCTTTGTTGCCACCTTTGCATATTTTTTAAACGTGCCGTTTACATTTATCTGTGCCCAAAAGGCAAATATCACCGCAGGCAGGACAAGTATAATATAGGTCATGTCTATAAACATATTCAGGACCTTCTTCCTTTACTACTTAGAATATTTTGTGAGGACATCTCCCACGGCAATCTTTCTGCCGTTTATGAAATCCTTTGCACTCATGCGGCTCTTACCCTCGGGTAAAAGCGCCGTGATTCCAACAGAACCCGTGCGGCAAGCGACCTCAACCGTACCTGACTGTGCATCGCACGCCAGAACCTCTCCGGGATTTTCGTGCGTTTTCTCAGTATCGCAAAGCTTCGCGCTCACAATCTTCAGAGAGCGTCCGCCGTGGGACACCACAGTGAGCGGGAACGGAGAAAGTCCGCGGATGCGGTTGTGCACCGTAATAGCGTCAGTGTCAAAATCGAGCACACAGTCTTCATTTTCTATTTTTGCCGCATATGTTGACTTTGAGTCATCCTGTTTTTCCCGTGATGCGGTTCCGTTCTCGAGCGCTTCAACGGTTTTGAGAAGCAGCTTTGCTCCTGCGTCGGCAAGCTTGTCGTGCATTGTTTCAAAGTTGTCGTCAAGCTCGATCGGCACAGTAACCTTTGATAACATATCGCCGGTGTCAAGTCCGACGTCCATATACATTATAGTAATTCCCGTTTCGCTCTCGCCGTCGATGATTGAGCGCTGTATGGGCGCGGCTCCGCGGTACTTCGGGAGCAATGAGCCGTGGACGTTTATACATCCGAGGCGGGGATAGTCTATAACGGGTTCAGGAAGTATCTTGCCGTATGCGGCAACTATTATAAGCTCGGGCGAAAGCTCGCCGAGAAGTGTTGCAAACTCCTCGCCGCGAAGCGTACTTGGCTGGTAGACCGGTATGCCGTTCTCTATAGCGCACTCTTTAACAGGCGGCGCAGTGAGAATCATCTTGCGCCCCTTGGGCTTATCCGGCTGTGTTACAACGCCGACGATGTCAGCTCCGGCATCAATAAGTGCCTCAAGCTGTATCTTCGCAAAATCGGGAGTTCCCATAAAAAGTATCTTTGACTTCATAAAATCACCATATCTTTGCCGCGATGCTTGCATTGCTTGCAAAGACTTTCATAGCGTCGATATTTTTGTCGGTTTCGCATGCGAAATTGGCGGCGAAGCCGGCAAAGGCAAAAATTCGTGGCGTGAAAAATTTATTTTTCACGCTTCCACCTCATCGGGATCGAGCATACGGACAACGTTGTCGGTAAAAAGCAATCCCTCAAGATGGTCAAGCTCGTGGCAGAATGCACGTGCGGCAAGCTCGGAGCCGGTAACCTTATGCTCCTTGCCGTCAAGACCGGTATACTTTACGGTAACGGTCATCGGACGGTCGGTAATGCCCCATCTGTTAGGAACGGAAAGGCATCCCTCAACATCCTGCTGATTGCCCTCGCGCTTGACTATAACGGGGTTTATCATTACGTAAGGCTTGTTTTCCTCAACCTCAACAACTACCATGCGGCGAAGCTTGCCAACCTGAACAGCCGCAAGACCGCATCCGTTTGCGGCGCGCATGGTTTCAATCATATCTTCTGCAAGCGTCTTAATGCGCTCGTCTATTATTTCAACGGGACGGCTCTTTTTGCGAAGTATCGGATCTCCGTCCTTTACTATATTCAGTTTTGCCATTTTAATTCCTCCATTATCGCATCGTTAGATTGACGCAGGATTTATGTCAACCGACACAGCGGCTCTCGCAGTGCTTTTCGGAAAATCCTCAAGAAGCCGCGCCGTCAGCGCGCGCATGCGCTTTGTTACCTGACATTTTATAATCACTCGCATGCGGTACACATTGTTGACCTTGTAAACGGGCGCTTCAAACGGCCCGAAAATATACATCGGCACATCCGAAAATTCGCTCGTGGCATACTCGGAAAGCTTTTTGTGAAGCTCGAGCGCAAGCTCGAGAACTGCCTTTTCATCCTCGCCGTGAACTCCGAGCAAAACGAAGTCGCAGAACGGTGAGAACTGAAGCTGTCGGCGAAGCTTTATTGCACTTTCGTAAAATCCGGTATAATTCTGTGCCGCGGCAAGATTTATTGTTTCGTTATCCGGACAGTAGGTCTGTATAACAGCCCTGCCGGGCTTGTCTGCTCGTCCTGCACGTCCGATAACCTGCGTAAGCAGTGCAAACGTGCGCTCGCTTGCACGGAAATCGTCAAGGTAAAGCGCACTGTCGGCGTTTATTACGCCAACCAGCGTAACATCGGGGAAATTGTGTCCCTTTGTTACCATTTGAGTACCGATAAGAATATCTGCCTTGTGCTCACGGAACTCCGAAAGAATCGCATCATGCGAAAACTTCGTCCCGGTTGAGTCAGCGTCAAGGCGGAGTATCCGCGCATTCGGATAGAGGGCGTGAAGCTCCTCCGCAACAAGCTGTGTACCAAATCCCTTGCGCGACATGTGCTCCGACTCACATTTCGGACATGTCTGCGGAACGGTTTGAATATATCCGCAGTAGTGACACTTTAAGATGTCTGCGTCCATGTTACGGTGATACGTGAGCGACACCGAGCAGTTAGGGCAGGTTACGACCTCGCCGCATTTCTGACAGCTTATAAAATTGTTATATCCGCGTCGGCTCACAAAAAGTATCGTCTGCTCGCCGGCGGTGAGATTTTTTTCGATTTCTTCGCGAAGAACGGTTCCGATAGGCGTTATCTGCCCTCTCACGGTATCCCCTCGAAGGTCGGCAATTTTAACTTCGGGAAGCTTCGAGTCGCCGTAGCGCTCGGTTAAGGTTACGAGCGTGTATATTCCCTCACTTGCGCGGTAGTAGGATTCGAGCGACGGCGTTGCCGATGCAAGCAGCATGAGCGCATTGTTTTTCGCCGCACGGAAGCGTGCGATGTCACGGGTGTGATACTTCGGATTCATATCCGACTTATACGTGTGCTCCTGCTCCTCGTCGATAACTATCATGCCGAGATTATCAAGCGGCGCGAACACTGCCGAACGGGTGCCGATAACAACGTCCACCTCCCCGGCACGTATACGCCGCCACGTGTCAATTTTCTCGCCCTCTGAAAGCGAGGAATGCATAACCGCCACGCGTTCACCGAAAAATCCGCAGAAAAGGTCAACAGTCTGACCGGTAAGCGAAATTTCCGGGACAAGAACTATCACAGATTTTCCGCCCTCGATAACGCTGTCAATAACGCTCTTTATAACGCGTGTTTTTCCGCTTCCGGTAACGCCGTATAAAAGCGCCGCATTTGCAGTGCTCGCTGCGGCAAGCTCTGTAAGCTTTTGTGCCGCCGCAGACTGTGCTTCACTCAGCGTATTGGCATCCGTTACCTTACCCCGGTTCTTATACGGGTTGCGTATAACGGCACACTCACGCACGGAAAGTATGCCCTTTGACACCATGTTTTTAAGTGTTACAGGGGACACGCCTGCCTCACTCTTTAACTCTGTGGCAGAGCGCTCCGCATCACCGATAAACTCCACGGCGCGCTTCTCTGCCGTTCCAAGGCGCACGGCGGACGTGTCTGCCGCTATGCGGTAATACCGCTCAACATTTTCGCGGTGTTTACCGAACGCATAAGCGACCGCGCCGCTCGGCAAAACGGTCTGCACCGCCTCACCGAAGGAGCAGAATGTCCGCTCACGCAAAAACGCGCACAGCCCGAGCAGCTCCTCGGACAGCGAAAACTCCTCATCCGCGAGTGCCAGCACGGGCTTCAGCTTTTCATATTCGGACGTATCGGGCATCTCCACAACGATAGCGGTGCGTTTGACACCGCCGCGTGCGGCATTGCCGAAGCTGACAGTTACCAATGACCCCACCTTGACACGTCCGATAAGTGCGGGCGGTACAAAGTAGTCATAGCATCTGTCAGCCGTATACGGAAGCTCAAGTATGCGAACTCTCGCTACCGTAAGCGGCGCCGTCCCGTCACACATCAGTTTTCTTCCCTTAAGTCGATGGTGGACTCGTCTATTTTATATTCTCCCTGATGAATGCGGTTGATTGCATTCTTTACCGCCTTTTCATCGCGGATCTCACGCTTGATCATGGATGCAAGCGACTTATCGGTTTCCTTGTTTGCGATAAGCTTCTCCGCCTGCTCACGCTGATGAACGTATTCATCGGTAACAAGGCGCGCGCACTTTGCGGTTGCAATACAAAGAATGTAGCGGTTAAATTTGCCGTTCTGGCTAAGTTCTTCAACGGAAGGATAAATCATTTTAATACCTCATTTATGTTTATTCAAAAAATTTACTTACAAACTCACTGTTGCGGCATGTGTGGTGCTTCTCCGCCGCCACAATGCCGAATATATCATGCACGGCGCCGTCAACATCGTTGTCGCCGTTAATGACTATGTAGTCATACTCATTAAGCTTCGCGAGCTCTTTCTTCGCGGTTTTGAGTCTTGCATTTATAACGTCCTCGGAAACGTTGTCACCGCGGCCTCTGAGTCTTGCCTCGAGAGTTTCGAAGTCGGGCGGCGCCACCATTATAAGCAGCGCATCGGGACATTTTTTCTTTATCTGCATAGCGCCTGCAACCTCGATTTCGAGGATAACATTGCGGCCCTTGTCAAGGTTTTCGTAAACCTCTTTTTTCGGTGTACCGTAGTAGTTGCCGCAGTACTCGGCATGCTCAAGCATCATGCCGCCGTTAATGCGCTCCTCGAAGTTTTCGCGGCTGATGAAATAGTAGTTTACCCCATCACGCTCGCCGACACGCGGTGCGCGTGTTGTTGCGGACACGGAATATACAAAGCTGCGGTCAAGCTCCATAAGGCGCTTGATTATAGTTCCCTTTCCGCTGCCTGACGGTCCGGAGATTACAAGCAAAAGTCCTTTTTTCATATTGTTCCTCACGTTAGCACTCCTCATCCTCGGTATCATCATCCGTGTCATCCTCTGCTCTGTCGGAGAGCCTGTTTGATATGGTTTCCGACTGGAACGCCGATAAAATTACATGCTCGCTGTCTGTGATTATCACCGCGCGGGTACGCTTTCCGCACGTTACGTCGATAGCTCTGCCGCTGTCCTTTGAATCCTGGATAAGACGCTTTATCGGTGCGCTGTCCGGGCTTACCACGGCGACCACACGCTCTGCGGCAATCATGTTTCCGAAGCCTACGTTAATGAATTTCATAATTTTACCTCACCTTCGGATTATTCGATATTCTGTATCTGCTCGCGGATCTTTTCAAGCTCGCTCTTGATATCCACAACTATCGCCGCGATATCAACGTTACTGCACTTTGAGCCAATGGTATTGGTTTCACGGTTCATCTCCTGCATTAAGAAATCGAGCTTTCTTCCCACAGGCTCGTTTGCCTTAAATATTTCGCGCATAGCCTCAAAGTGACATCCGAGTCGAACGAGCTCCTCGTCAATAGCCACGCGGTCAGCGTAGATCGCGCACTCGGTGAGCACCATATTCGGGTTAAGCTCAACTGCATTCTCCGCAAGAAGATTTTTGAGTCTTGTTTCAAACTTTGTGCGGTAGGACGAAATATCGTCCTCGGAAAACTCTTTTATCTTGGCAACAAGCGATTCTATCTTTTCAAGCTTGTCGATAATATCCGCCTTAAGACGCTCGCCCTCTGCCGCGCGCACCGCAAGGAACGCCGCTATTGCTTCGTCAAGCACCGGCTTTATGATAAGCCAGTCAGCCTCGGCATCCTCCTCGGGCTTGGTCACATTGAAAATGTCGCGGTTCTGCGCCACACTCATAACGGAGATATCATCCCGAAGTCCGAAGCTGTCGCGAAGCTTTTTGAGAGCGTTTATATAGCTCTCGGCAAGAGCTGAGTCGATATCAATTGTCATACCGACATTTTCGACCACTTCGACACCGATGTATACATCAACCTTTCCGCGTGATATGCCGCTTGCCTGCACATACTGGCGTACTCTGTCCTCGAGAAAGCTGTACATACGTGATATTTTCACGGAGCAGTCGAGATAGCGGTTGTTCACGCTCTTTATCTCAGCTGTGATATTTTTACCGTTTGCATTGCCCACCGATGTGGCTCTGCCAAACGCTGTCATACTGCGTATCATGTTATTTTGTCCTTTCGCTCACAAAAGCGCATATTTTTAGTTATACATAATATATTATACATTAATTAAAATGATTTGTCAACTGAAAAATTAAGAAAACGCGCATGCTTTTTAAGATTTTTACTGCTCTTCAATGAGGTATTTTTGTGCAATACATACCTTGACAAAGTCCATGCGCGATGCTATAATGTAAGCATCCGATAAGCCATCGCCTATCGGAAATAAAAAATGCGCTGTATCACGCAAAGCGTGAACGGCAGCAGGAGGAAATTATGAATACACGCAAAAATTCCCACGAAAAGGTCCGCAAAATGTCAATGTACGCTATTCTGGCGGCGGTTGTTATCGTACTCCAGATAATCTGTACATTCATTAAGTTCGGACCTGTTTCTATTACTCTGGCGCTCACTCCGATAATCGTCGGCGCAGCTATATACGGCCCGAAATGCGGTGCATTTCTCGGCTTTGTATTCAGTGCGGTCGTCTACATAACCGGTCTTATGGGCTGGGACGGCGGTTTCATTCTCGCCATGATGGACTACAACGCCATTGCTACAACTATTCTCTGCCTTTTCAAGGGTACTGCTGCAGGAGCCGTTGCAGGTCTCGCATACAAGGCTATTGCAAAAAAGAACACAACCGCCGCTACCCTCACCGCAAGTGCACTGGCGCCTATAACTAACACCGGTCTGTTCGCGCTCGGCATAATCACGATATTCTACGGCTTCCTCGCCGGTTTCGCAACAGACGGACAGTCGCCCATGGCGGTACTGTTCCTCGTGTGGATAGGCATTAATTTCATCGTTGAGTTTGTTGTAAACCTCGCACTCGGTTCGGTCATCACACGCGTGGTTGACTACTACAACAAAAAATTAAGATAAGCCTATGCTTTTAACATACAACATCGGAAACGATAATATCCTGCTCGGATTTGTCGATAACGGAAATCTTGTTGGAACGGCATGCGTATCCGCCGACACTGCCCGCACTGCGGACGAATACGCCATAATCTTAAAAGGCGTGCTTGATTTCCGGCATCTTGACACCGCTTCGTTTGACGGCGCGATATGCGCTTCCGTCGTCCCGACCTTAACCGAAACCGTGCGCGATGCGGTACAGATGCTTCTCGGCTTTCGCCCACACGTTATCGGCGCAGGTACAAAAACCGGACTTCGCATACTCACCGACGATCCCTCGCAGCTTGGCACAGACCTTGTTGCCTCTGCCGTCGGAGCACTGACTAAATATAAGCCGCCAATGATACTCGTGAATTTCGGCACCGCGACCACGTTTTCGGTGCTTGATGAGGACGGCGCATTTATCGGCTGTGCGATCGCACCGGGAGTTGAGCTGTCAGCAAAGGCACTCAGCAGCGGAGCAAGTCTGTTGCCTCATATTTCGCAGAGTGTACCGAAAAAGTGCATCGGAACGAATACCATGGAAAGCATGCAAAGCGGCTGTATTTTCGGAAGTGCGGCGATGGTTGGCGGAATGATATCGCGCATTGAAAATGAACTTGGCTCCGAGGCAAGTGTAATTGTGTCAGGCAAGGATGCCGAGCGGATAATTCCCCTGTGCGAGCGTGAGATCATCCGCGACGACACGATGCTTCTCTGCGGTCTTGCAGAGATATACAATAAAAATTCGCGAAAGAAAAAATAAATAAAGAACGGCTACGGAAATTTCCGTAGCCGTTTGTTCTTTTATTTTTGTAGGGACAGGCAGAATTGCGCGTGCGCAATTCTTACCGACTGTCCGCGTCCCTCCGCAATTTTCGGGAGATCAGGCTCGCGATAGCATCTCAATTACTCCGCAATAAAGTGCCAAACCTGGCTCTCGCCGTCCACCCATCTGCGGGAAAGATTAAGTCCGGCGCTCATGAGAAGTGCACCGCTGTACTTCGCACCGCTCTCTTCATCGACGTATATCTTCTCGGGATCGAGTCCGGCAAAGCGCATGAATCTCGAAACACCGAGCTGTGTGCGGATAACAACGTATGTAGCAAGGCATTCGCGCTTGTCGGGCGATACAAACGCCCACGCGGAAGCACAGTCCATGGATCCCTTGCTTACCGTGGGATTGATAAGGCGGTAATAGTCGCCGCCCTGAATGAGGTCGTAATACTTATGGTACGCCGCAACCTGCTCGCGAACAAGTGCCTTTTCCTCGTCTGTCATCTTGGTAATGTCAAGCTCGTATCCGAAGGAGCCAGCCATTGCAACATCGCCGCGGGTCTTAAACGGTGTCACGCGGTCTGTCTGATGATTGGGCACGGTGGAAACGTGCGCACTCATGGATGACGGAGGATATACGATAGATGTGCCGTACTGTATCTCAAGACGCTCCATTGCATCCGTGTCGTCACTCGTCCAGATCTGGGGGCTGTAGTAAAGCATACCGGCATCAAAGCGTCCGCCGCCGCCGGCACACCCTTCAAGAAGAAGTGACGGGAAAGCTGTGAGCAGTCGCTCAAGCAGATCGTACACACCGAGAACATAGCGGTGGTACACTTCCTTCTGACGTTTCGCAGGAAGCACGGCACTTGCAACCTCGGTGAGGTTACGGTTGAAGTCCCACTTGACATAAGCGATGTTGGCGCTTGAAAGTATCGCCTTCATCTGCTCGAAAATGTTGTCAACAACTTCCTTTCTCGACATATCGAGAACATACTGTCCGCGGCCGATCGACATATCGCGGCCCTCAATTTTGAGGCACCAATCGGGATGCGCGCGGTAAAGGTCACTGTCAGGGTTTATCATCTCCGGCTCAAACCAGATACCAAACTTCATTCCAAGTGCGTTTACGCGGTCAATAAGCGGCTTAAGGCCGTTCGGGAGCTTGGATTTGTTTACATACCAGTCGCCAAGTCCGGCGTTGTCATTGTTTCTCGCACCGAACCAGCCATCGTCCATAACGAGCATCTCAATACCAAGCTCGGACGCATCCTTTGCAATGGCAACGAGCTTTTCCTCGTCAAACTCGAAATATGTAGCTTCCCAGTTGTTAATAATAATCGGGCGCTTCTTTGTTTTCCACTCGCCGCGGCAGAGATTGTTTCTGTAAAGCTTGTGGTATGTACGGCTCATGCCGCCGACACCGTTGTTTGAATATACCATAACCACTTCGGGGGAGGTGATCTCCTCACTCGGCTCAAGATGCCAGCCGAAGGTCTCGGTGTTGAGTCCCATGAGAACTCTCGCGTTGCGAATGAAATCGACCTCTAT
The DNA here is from genome assembly GCA_045636265.1 of Candidatus Flemingiibacterium sp. Classification (GTDB taxonomy): domain Bacteria; phylum Bacillota; class Clostridia; order Oscillospirales; family CAG-272; genus Flemingiibacterium. The sequence continues at coordinate 40,654 of JAZTXD010000156.1, read as the reverse complement.
CTCAACCGAGAAGTTGCTCGAATATACGAGCGAGAAGCCGTATACATCGCCGCTTTCCTCGGTGTAGCCGTCACGTGCGAGTGCTACAAACGGGTTGTTGTGGTGGCTGGATGTGCCGCGCTTTGAGTGGATGCCCTGAAGACCGAACTCAAGGTGACGCTTCACGAGTGTGCGCTCCTTTGCCCAGCGGCCCTGGAGATGAAGCATATCGTATCCCATTTCGTTAAAATCAACGCATCCGGAATGTAAACGCTCAATGTCGAACGCCTTGTCGGAAGTATTCTTAACGCGAACGCTTCTGGTGATAGCATCGAGGATGTTGAACGCGGTGTAAACGAGCGTCACCTCGGCGCCTGTGAGCGAGTCAAGGCACACAATTTCAAGGGTATCCGCTTCGTCGTCGGAGTTTGTGTATGTAGCGGGAAGACCGCTTAGCTTCGGCTTGCCCTTGTAGATTTTGTGAGATTTATAGCGTATATCGGTAGCCGCCGAGCCGTTTTCGCCGCGGATAGACAGCGCGGAAATGCGCATGTCACCGGCGCCCTCGCAGGGATATTCGAGGCGAATGGTGTCAAGCGAAATATCAGCGTCACTCGCGGTTCTCGGGCTTGTTGTGGAGAACGGAGGAAGTGTGAGCAGATATCCGAGGTCGGTATCCGGCACACGTGTGCCGTAGTAAAGGTGGAGCAGATATCCCGTGGGGCTCACCTTGAATGCATAGGTTGAATTTGGAGTGTCGAGCTTGAATGTATTATACTCGCTGTAAAAATTAATTGCCATTTGAAAACCGTAACTTTCGTATGACGAAAGCATCCTTTCCCGCGAAAACCGCGCGCCGTATATTCGGAGCGAGCTTGTAAAATCCCCTCCGAGAGTATATTATACCACCAAAAAATAGAACGGTCAATAGAATATACGTAAATATTCCAAGTTTTTCACATTTTTCGTCCGATAGTATTATTTTGTACATAAATAATACCTTGATTTACTGTGAGGATAGTGCTATAATGGTATCATCAGTAAATTTAAGCAGGAGATTCTGTTTCATGAAAAAAATACTTATTGCTCTGATGCTCACCGCGGTGCAGATATTCTCGCTGTCGCCGCTTTCAACGGCGTCGAGCTCTGATATAACCGAAATAATAGTAACCGTCAACGTCCCCGACGGCGAGGACGCATGCAGCTACGTGACCAAATGTGCCAACACCGTATCGGATGAGATCCGAGACTGCGAATACGGTTACATATACGACACTGTGATGTACGGCTTCAGCTTGAAGCTGCCGGAGGATACTCTGCCGGCGCTTGCCAAATACAGCTTTATTGACGGAGTTTTCGCAGACGGACAGTACAGCGCTCTGTCTTATGACCAGGTGAAAATGAGCGCCGCAAAGCTTGCCGGAATAAGTGAGGAAATCACAAACGGTCTTTCGGGCGACGGAGTAAAGGTTGCCGTTATTGACAACTCGTTCAACACCTCTCACCCGGCGTTCGATGCCGATGTCACCGAAACGCTCGACCTCGAACCGTATCAGATGCAGATAGGCATACCGATACGCTTAACCTCGCTTCGCTATATGCTCGACGTTATGGAATTCAGATGCAGTGCGAAGATACCCTACGCTTTCGACTATGCCGACCGCGACAACGATGTCTTTGATCCCACCAGCGACCACGGCACTCACGTTGCCGGAATCATTGGCGCTGTGAGCACCGATGATGAAACAATGCACGGCATCGCGCCCGGATGCCAGCTGATACTCATGAAGGTCTTCTCCGACGGCGCCGCGAGCGCCTCCGACAGCGCGATTTTAGCGGCTATCGAGGACTCCGTGAAGCTCGGCGCCGATGTTATCAACTTAAGCATCGGAAACTACGCAGGCTCCACCGACCTAAAAACCATCGGTCTTGACGGCGCAATAAACAAAGCCAGAGAAAGCGGTTGTATCGTTGTCTGCGCCGCCGGAAATGACAGTATCAGCGTTAAGCACAGCGATGCTTCCCTGCCGCTTGCAAGCTATACCGACTACGGAACAGTCAGCTCCCCGTCAACCTCGGACTACACGGTATCCGTTGCAAGCGCCGAAAACCGCTATGAGTACGGCGAGCACTTCCGCCATGCAAAACAAACCGACTTAAGATTCTATTTTACCGACACTAACAAAGAAGCCGGTATAATAGACACAACATTTTCTGGATATTTCAACAACCGAACGCTTGAATATGTCCACATCGGCGGGCTCGGAGAGGATGCCGATTATGAGGGCATTGACGTGAAAGGCAAGCTTGTTTTGGTTCAGCGAGGAACCATAACATTCGCCGAAAAGGCGAATATTGCCGCAAGTCACGGCGCCGTTGGTGTTATCGTATACAACAACGTCCCCGACGAATACCCAAAAATGGACCTCACCGGTGCAACCATACCGGCTATCGCGGTAACGCTCGAGGAGGGCGAAATACTCCTATCCCAAGAGGAAAAGCTTCTGTCGTTCAGCAAAAGTTACACCTATTTTGAAAAGAGCGAGGATGCCGGACTATTATCCGAATTTTCATCGTGGGGAGTTACCCCTTCGCTCACACTCAAGCCCGACATAACTGCAGTGGGCGGTGGTGTTTACAGCACCACAAACGACGGCTACGGCGGTCTTTCCGGAACATCCATGGCATCGCCGCAGTTCTCGGGCATGTGCGCGCTTCTCATTGAAAAAGCACGCGACGAGGGCACAGACGGAAATATTGTTACCGCGCTTATGAACAGTGCCGTGCCGATAAAGCAGCCAAACGGCGTTGAATATTCCCCCCGCGGACAGGGTGCCGGACTTATAAATCTCACCTCGGTATTAAACCGCGAGGTTGAGATTACATACGGCGAAAACAACAAGGCGAAAGCCGAGCTTTTCGATAATCTTACAAATACAGTCACCTTTGATTTCACAGTGCGAAATCTCACCGATTCACCGCTTGACATCACCCTCGGAGCAACACTCACAAGCGACGGATACACCGAGCTTACAGTTAATGATAAGACCGATCATTACAGTACTCTTGAAGCTGTAGCCGACACGAAAAGCCTCATCGGCATAGGCGAGTCGGGCAATCTTAACCGATATGCAGACGACCATTCGCCGCTTTCACTCACACTCGAAGCAAACGAGAGTCGAACATTCACATTAACCCTCTCACTTGACGGCGAGTATTACTCGGAGCTTGGAAAGATATTCACAAACGGACACTTCATCGAAGGCTTTGTATACTGTGAAACGGGAAACACCTCGGCATCGCTTCCCTACGTTGGCTATGTGGGCGATTTTGCGAAAGCATCCGTACTTGATGCGGATGTTTACTCGGGAGAAACATCAATGATAACCGGCACAAGATTAATGGTGCAGTTCGAGGGAACATATCTGCCGTCAGGTGCAAATGTGTTCACCTCCCCGTATGACTACAATGCCGGAGAGATTGCGTTTTCCCCGAACTTTGACGAGCGTGCGGACACACTCAATTTTGCTGCACCGCAGCTCAGAAACGTCAAAAATGCAGTTATGAGCATCAAAAACTCAAGCGGGGATGTTTTGTACACAGAGTCACTTTCGTATATAACAAAAGCACACGGAACACTTTCACCGGTCATGTTCTACTTTACATGGGACGGCGGTGACGGCATGCACGAAACCTACCGTTTCCCCGACGGCGACTATATTTTCGAGGTTGTCTACACGCTTGATTTCGGCGAGGATAACACACAGACCTACAGCTATAACGTAAACATTGACACTGTTGCGCCCAAGGTCGAAGAAATAATGCTTGTCGGCGATATGCTGAACATAAAGGCAAGCGACGAAAGCGGCATCCTCCTTATCTGCGTCTACGAGGGAAATCCCAAGGATAAAACAAAATACCGTGACCTCGATGGGGATGCATCCTTCGATATTTCCGATATTGAGGGGGACACCGTCTACTACGAAATCGTGGACAGCGCATACAACACAACAGTTGGACGTCTGCGTCTTTCAAAGCTTTCTGGAGCGAAATAATACCCCAAATCCACCGATAAAAATAAAGGAAAGAGAATATTTTAGATGAAATTTGCAGCTATAATTTCGCTGATGCTCATACGGGCATTTCTTTCGCCGTTTTCCCTACCAACCCTCGCAGAGGATGTATCTGCATGCGATGGCAGAGGTACGGTAATCGCCGTGCTTGACCGCGGCTTTACCCTCTCACATGAATCTTTCGTAATAACCAACGATTCTCCCTCTCTTTCGAAGGCAGAGTCGGACAGTCTTTTTATGTCAAGCAATGCCGCAAAGTCAGACACGGGTACAGTGTCGGCATATGTAAGCGAGAAGATACCGTTCGCCTACGACTATGGCGACAGTGACTCCGATGTTACACATATCGCACTTTCGGCAAACGGAACCGCGCTCATATCAATTGCTTCCGGCAACGGCAAACTGCTTGAAAAGCCGAACCCGAATGCATACGGCACCGCTCCAGAAGCACAGATTCTCGCCATGAAGATATACTCCGACGAAGTGGGCGACATCACGGCAGATGCCGTTTCAAGCGCGATATACGATTCCGTGCATTTTGGTGCAGATGTGATACTCATCGGCGTGACCGACTTTCCCGACAACATTTCATCCGATGATGCGCAAAAGATAGAAGCCGCTATAAAATACGCCGACAAAAGCGGCGTTATCGTGGTAATGGGCGTGAACAGCGTGTCGCCGTACGGCACGGGAGGCGCATATCACAACAACTACAATCTCTCCATGCCAACCGCAGACTGTCCCGACGTTGGAACTGTTGCCTGGCCGGCATCGCTTGACAGTGTATTCGCCGTGACAAGCGCGCAGAGTAATATTACCGTGTCCGACTGTTTTACTCTGTCCGACGGAACAAAGATCCCATACAGCGACACAAATGCGGAATATGAGCAGACAGAGGGCAAAAGCTTTGCACAGTATTTCGACGGTCAAACGCTTGAATATGTAATCATAAACGGCATCGGAACTGTCGAGGATTTCGAAGCGGTCGGCGATATTTCGGGCAAGCTCGCCGTTGTGGAGCGCGGCGAAATAACCTTCGCCGACAAAGCAAAAAATGCCGCACAGTTCGGTGCGCTCGGAGTTATAGTTATTGACAATCAGCCCGACACTGCAGCCGCTCTCACAACCCGAATGGACCTTACCGGTGCTCCGATCCCGGCGATACTCATTTCAAAGGATGACGGCAAATTGCTCACCGAAAACGCAGTGAAAACAGTAACCGTCACCGTGGGTGAGCAGTATGAATCCAAAACCTCGGACACCCCCATTCCGCTGCAGAACACCGCCCGCGGAACCTCCCCCGATATGCGCTTAAAGCCCGACATCGCCGCAATAGGCACCGATGTACCGTGTGCCATGGCTGACAACACATACGGCTACTTTACCTCCCCCTCTGCCGCCGCGGCAAAGGTTGCCGGAATGTGCGCGTGTGTCAAAGCAAAATTTATCGAGCCGTCCGGATATGAAAATCCAAAGCAGCTCGCGCTTTTAACAAAAGCAAGTCTTGTAAACTCGTCGCAGACAATGGAGCAGATAGCAACCGATGCCCCCTATTCGCCTCGCGTGCAGGGCGGCGGAGTTGCTTCGATTGACGCGGCACTCACAAATAAGCTTGTCCTCACCGCCGCCTCTTCCCATAAAATCGACTGCGGCGACGGATTCAGTGATACGGTAAGCTTTAACTTTACGCTTACAAATCTCGCCGATACCGAAAAAACATGTGCACTTGACTGCATCGTTGGCTCGGACGGTTTTACAGCGTACACCTACGCTGATCTGTCAACCTTAAACGGGGATACCGATTTCCACGAAACACTCGGCAAATCTCCCGACGATACAGTGGCATTTTTATCAGATTTCAACTCGTTTGAGAGCGCTACTGTAACAGTTAACGGCTGTGAATACAATATTAACGCATACAGCGACAGTGCCGCGCCTCTTACGTTTACAGTGGGCACCGGCGAAAGCCTTGAGTTCTCCGTTTCTATCGAAATTGACAGCGAAACCTACAGCCTGTACTGCGACAGCTTTGAAAACGGATTTTTCGTTGAAGGATATATGCGCGTGACGGAAGCGGATAATAAAGTAAGCATCCCGTTTGCTGCATACAGCGGCGACTTTAATTCCGCCCCCACACTCGACAGCGACGTTTATTCGTCAGGTACTGCGATGTATGACTCTCTTTACCTTTACCGAGATCTTGGCAGTGGAGCATTTTCCATACTCGGAACCGAGTCGCTTTCGCTTGAAGGCATAAAATACAGTGACAGCCTTTTAGCATTCTCCCCCACCGTAAACAGAGCTAACACAAAAATAATGCTTAATTTCGGTCTTCTTCGCACAGCGTATGACGTTACTGTAACCGTAAGCGACAGCGAGGGCGAGGTTATAAAATCAGAGAGCTACAGAGAACTGATGCGAAGTCACGTCAGCGCATCGGGCGGAAATCCGGCAAGCGCACGGATTGAGCTGTGGGACGGAAAAGCGTCAGACAATCCGGCGTACATCTATCCCGACGGAGAGTATACAGTAAACATCAGCTACAGCAGCGCCGGCTCAAATATGCGGGAGAATATAGAATACACGCTTATAATCGACACAAAGGCCCCGACTCTCAATTCCTTTGAGTTTGAAGCGGACGGCGAATACACGCTTTTGAAGCTTGATGCGATTGACAACGTATATCTTTCTTCAATTCATGTAACCGACAGCATGAACACTGTAGCTTCCGCACGTAACAGCACCACCTTCGACGTCACGCTTTTCACCGGAAAATACATTTACATTGAGCTTACCGATATAGCACAAAACCGCTCGGTAGTACGCATAGAAAATCCACTCTACACATCTGAAAGCTGATTTTTCTCGCGGATGACCGATGCCGCAATGGAAAGTCCCACAGGGAAAAGGATAAGTCCCACAAGCCCGAACAGCTTTCCGCCCACAAATATGGCTATAAGCGTAACGAGCGGATGAAGCCCCACCTGCTTTCCTACGATTTTGGGCTCTGCGATATTTCGTACTGCAATGGTTACCGCCCATATTACCAGAAGCGCTATTCCGTATCCACCGCGCCCACCGAAAACTGATATGAGTGCCCACGGAATGAGCACAAGTCCCGTTCCGATAACCGGCAGAACATCGAGAAGCGCGATAATTCCTGCGGCAATCGCGGCGTTTTTGGTGCGTGTCAGAGTAAGCCCGAGAAACAAAAGCGAAAATGTTATCAGCAATATAAGCGCATACGAGCGCAGATATTTTGCCGCTGTAACGAAAAATTTACCGCGTACATCACTCATGAAAGCGACTGCTCTCCCGGGCAGTCGTTTTTTTACTGCCCGCAGAATTTTCTCAAAATCCATAATGAAGAAAAAGCTCGATATTACCGTAACGCCAAGTCCTATCAGCACACGCGGAACCGCCGTCGCCACACCGGACAGACGTGAGAGTGCGCGCACCGAAATGTCCGTTACAGTCCCGGCAAGGCTCTGGGAAAACGACTCAAATATCCCCCCCAGTCCGCCGACAAGCTCGCTTGTCCCCGTACCGTCAAAGCGCTTAATAATATCACTCACCCACTCATACGCATGTCCAATGGCAGGCTCAACGGAATCTTTATAAAGCTCGGGAAGATTTTTTAAAAATCCGCCAAGCCACACAGCCGTTCGAACAAGCGCAAACACCGTGAGAGTTCCGACTGTGGCGTACGCTAAGAACAGCACAAAAAATGCAGCGGGCTTATATTTCATTTTATATTTTCCGGAAAGGAAACGTACAAATGGACTAAGCACAGCCGCTATTCCAAATCCGAGGACAAACGGCAAAACCGTACCGAGCACATATTTAAGTATAAAAAATACTATGGCGGCGATTAAAAGATAGTATACTGCCGATATGATGAACTGTTTCTTTTTTTCCATAAGCGGTTCCCCAAAGAGCGAATATTTGACTTAAAACAGATGTATACACTTATATTTTACTTTTTCGGAGCAAAAGTATTCTAAAAAAATTTCAAAAATCGCATAATCTTCACAGATTGTTCAACATACTTGCAAAAAAATGTGATATTATATTATATGTATACCAAACTACTTATCTTTTTGGAGGAAATTATGTCTAAAGGTTCACGCAAGCGCGAAGCCAATGCTCTCAGACAGCAGCAGAAGCTTGAGCGCGAAAAATTCGAAGCAAAGAAGCGCAAGGTGAGAACCGTCACCGCTATAGTAACTATCGCGGTTGTTCTCTGCCTTGTACTCACAGTTCTCGCCGGTGCTCTCATCAACAACATCCGTCTCAACAGAGGCGCATATTTAAGAAATGAGATTGCCGCAGCATCCACAAACATTGATGTTGACGGAGCAATGATGAATTACTACTTCAACTCTATCTACAACAACGTTTTGGCTCAGTACGGAAGCTACATCACCTATTACGGTCTTGATCCGTCCATTTCACTTAAGCAGCAGACCTTCTCCGGTACACAGACATGGTTTGATTATCTGATGGACGGCGCTAAGGACAATACAAAAAATCTGCTTCAGCTTAACGAAGCTGCCGGTGCAAACGGTGTAGCGCTCACCGATGCAGAAAAGGCCGCTATCCGCACCCGTGCCGATGAAACAAACGCATCCCTCTACGGACGCGGAACAAAGAAGAATGATATCTACAATGCAATGCTTATCGAAGCGCTTGCATATAAGTATCAGCTCATAAACCAAAACAGCTTCCTTCCCTCTGCAGATGAGATTGACGATTACTATGCCGAGAACACCAAGAATTATCAGTATGTAGACTACTACTCCTACGCTGTTACCTATATTAAGGACGGCAGCGCTGCCGAGGCTGATAATGTAAAGGCACTGGATGACACCAAGGCTTATGCGGACAAGCTTGCCGCTGCTACAACAGCAGAAGAGTTCAAGGAAGCTGTCCGTGAGATCCTCACCGCGCAGAATCCCGATATTACCGAAGAGGAAATCACAGCAAAGCTTGATTCTGTTGTTTCCGAAAAGGTTGCCTATGTTAAGGATGACGCCGCACTTGAGTGGGCATTCACTGCAAAGGTTAATGACACCTACACTGCAGAGAATACTGAAACAAGCACCTTTACCGTATATCTTCTCACCAAGGAAGCATACCGCGATGAGAGCGCTACTATAAACGTTCGTCACGTACTCCTTTATGATGACGATTACGGCAGCCGCGCAAAGGCTCTCAAGGCAGCAGAAAAGCTCCTTGCTGACTTCAATGCAGGCGATAAGACTGAAGAAGCATTCGGACTCATTGCACTTGAGTACTCGCAGGATCCCGGTTCCTGCTACACCGGCGGTCTTTATGAGAACGTTGCAAGCGGTCAGATGGTTGAAAGCTTTGATAAATGGTGCTTCGATCCCGCACGTCAGGCCGGCGACACCGGTATTGTTGAGAGCGACTACGGAGTTCACATCATGTACTTCGTTGGCGATGGCGGAGAAATGTGGGCAGCTCAGGTTAAGAGCGATATGATTACAGAAGACCTCACAGAGCTTACAGCTGATTGGGACGAAAAGTACCCCGTTGTATTCGACGAAGAGGTTCTCGAAACCATTCCCGCATAAATAAAATTTAAAGGTGAACGGAATAACCGTTCACCTTTTTCTTATTATGGTATGAAACAAAAAAAGGAAGACACAATGTCTTCCTTTTTATTATGGGGTGAATGAAGGGGGTCGAACCCTCGACCTCCAGGGCCACAACCTGGCGCTCTAACCAACTGAGCTACATCCACCATCTTTTAGCAGAAGCCGTAAGGCTTACTGCCGTTATCTGAACCCGAACGCTTTACATCCGGGATTGGCGTACCCGGAGGGACTCGAACCCCCGACCTACTGCTTAGAAGGCAGTTGCTCTATCCAGCTGAGCTACGGGTACATATAAGCATTCGCTCAATCAACATACAATATTATACACTAACTGATACCGTTTGTCAAGGGGTTTTAAAAATTTTTCGCAAATATTATAGGAGAAGCATCGGCGATGCCTCTCCTATACCTTTTTAGTTAAACCTTTATCTTCATCCACTTGCCGCCCGAGAAGCGCAAAGCCATGAATAAAAGTCGCAGATATTGGTCAATGGACATGGCAACCCACGCGCCGATAACGCCAAAGTGGAACACGTAGCACATTAAAAATGTGAGCGTCGGGCGAACTACGGCAATGCATATAAGGCTTACCATTGCGGCATATTTTGTGTCGCCTGCACCGCGCACGCATCCGCTGAATATCACCTGTGAGATCTGTGCCGGCGTCATAAGCGCGAGCAACATAAGTATCTTTTTGCCGATGTCTACTATCGTCACAGCGTGCTCCTCGCCTTCAGACATAAACAGACTAATCAGCATTTCTCCACCGAAGAAGAACAGGAGCATAAGAAGGACCGCTATACAAAAGCCGATACGCTGTGCGGTTTTTCCGTAGACGATAGAGTAGTCCGGACGTCGCTTTCCGAGATTCTGACCCACGAGTGCGGACGCCGCAACGCTGAGACCGTCACCAAAGCAGAAAGACAGATTAACAATGCTCATACATATAGTATGCGTTGCGAAATCAACCGTACTGAGATCTGCTACTAATTTGGCAACCACGAAAAATCCGAATCTCATGCACACCTGCTCGGCTGCGGCAGAGCTTGACACCTTCAATATCGGAAGCAGATTTTTTGAGCTGAATCTGAAAAGCGCAGACGGCTTGAGATGAAGAAATCTGTCCGGATGCGAAACGGAATAGATCGACATGCCGCAGGAAACCATGTTTCCGAGCATTGTTGCAATAGCCGCGCCCGTAACGCCGAGCTTCGGGAAAAATAACAGACCGTTTATTAAAAGCGCGTTGAATATGCAGTTAACGATATTCGCGGTCATATTTGTGGTCATGGAAATGCGTGTGTTTCCCGAGCCGCGCTGTGCCGCATTTATTGTAAGGCTGACTGATGTAAACAGCATGCCTATCATCGTAATGCGGAAATATGCCGTTGCCATTCCTATCGTGTCATCCTTTGCGCCGCTGAAACGCAGGAACGGTTCAGAGAAATATATCGCCACACTTACAAGGATAACTCCGAGCATCATACACAGCGACACCGCCTGAGCAAGACATCTATTTGCGTCCTCTCTGTCATTTTCGCCTTTTCTTCGGCTTACAACAGCGGTAACGCCGATACTCAGTGCAAAGAATACCGCATAAAATATAAATCTCGGCTGATTGGTAAGTCCCACCGCCGCAACTGCTGTCGAGCCTTGTGTGCTTACCATTATCGAGTCTACAAAGTTGACAAGTCCGAGAAGAAATGCCTCCGTGACAGCCGGCCATGCAACCTTTATAAAGCTTTTGTAGAATTCGCCCGTACTATACTTGTCCTGCATCTTCTGCGAGGACTTAAGCATATAATCAGGCGCGTATAAGCGACGTAACAGTTTCATTTTAAAGATTACCTCGTTTGTGCACTTCACTGTTACCATTATAGCATACTCTTTTGTGTTTGTAAACCTAAACTTGTATTTTCATCCATTTTCCGCCCGAGAATCGTATCCTCATGAAAATAAGACGCAGTGCTTCATCTATTGCAATGGCAACAGCAGGACTCATTTGCGCCTAAAACGGCTTGAAGCGCCGCAATCGGTACTCCAAGCCGTCTTAAGTTTATGATGTTTTAATTTGTACTGCCTCCACTTTTATACGGGCACGAGCCGCATGTGGAGGAACTGCATCCGCACGAGCACTTTCCTTTTTTCCGCTGACGGAATATGTAAACAACTATAAAGGCAACAAGAAGAACAAGTGCAAGAGAGATGAGAACTGTACCTATATTCTGAATAAACCAAGTGTACATAATTAATTACCTGTCATTTCTTCGCTTTTTGCCTGTCTTCACGCAAAAGCATATACAGTATAACTACAGCCGCCGCAACAGCCGCGATAAGTCCACCGATATTAACGCTGCCTGCAATAGCTGAGCCTACCTGATGAATGATAAGCGATACCGCATATGCAAGCACCGTCTGATAGCCAATCGCAAACCACGTCCACTTCGCGCTGTTCATCTCACGTCTGATAGCGCCGATCGCCGCAAAGCACGGTGCACACAGCAGATTAAACACAAGGAATGAATAAGCCGCAACTGCACTTATAAATCCAACCTCGGGATCAGCGAGATGTCCCCAAAGCTCCGCACCGTCCTCTGCAACCTCGGCAAAGCCGTAAAGAAGACCGAATGTAGCGACAATATTTTCCTTCGCAATAAGTCCCGTGATAACAGCGACTGCTGCCTGCCAGAATCCAAATCCAAGCGGAATGAAGATAAACGCGAACGGCTTACCGATAAATGCGAGCAGTGAGTTATTTATATCCTCAACCATTTTAAATCCGCCGCCCTCAAATCCGAAGCTCTGCAAAAACCAAAGAACTACGGAAGACAGCAGAATAACAGTTCCCGCCTTCTTTATAAACGACCATCCGCGCTCCCACATCGAGCGAAGCACGTTAATCGGGGTTGGCATGTGATACGGCGGAAGCTCCATTACGAAAGGTGCCGCATCGCCTGCAAAAAGCTTTGTTTTCTTTAACATTATGCCTGAAAGCGCAACAGCAATCATACCAACAAAGTATGCGGACGGCGCTACCCACCATGCCCCGTCAAACAGCGCACCTGCGATAAGAGCGATAACGGGAAGCTTTGCTCCGCAGGGGATAAACGAGGTGGTTATAATAGTCATACGGCGGTCACGTGCGTTTTCGATAGTGCGCGAAGCCATAATACCGGGCACGCTGCATCCCGTGCCGATAAGCATGGGAATAAAGGATTTTCCGGAAAGACCGATTTTTCTGAAAATGCGGTCCATAACGAACGCGATACGGGACATATATCCGCACGCCTCAAGAAAAGCAAGAAAGATAAAGAGCACCAGCATCTGAGGAACAAATCCGAGCACCGCGCCGACGCCGCCGATAATTCCGTCAAGTATAAGTCCCTGAAGCCATGGTGCGCAGTTAACGGAAACAAGGAAGGATTCAACAGCAGGCGGAATAATCTCGCCAAACAGAACATCATTAGTCCAATCTGTAACCCATGTTCCCACAGTCGTTACCGACACATAATAAACAATAAACATTATGAGTGCGAAAATCGGGAGTGCCAAAAATCTGTTTGTGACGATACGGTCTATCTTGTCAGACACCGTAAGCGCACCGGCATTCTTTTTCTTATAGTTGCCCTTTATTATTTTCGCTATGTATTCGTAGCGTTCATTTATTATTATGGATTCGGCATCGTCGTCAAGCAGTGACTCTGTTGCCGCGATATCAGTCTTAATATGCGCAAGTGTTTTTTCGTCTATGTCAAGCTCGGAGATGACTTTTTCATCCCCCTCAAATATCTTTATGGCATACCATCTCTGACGGTCGGCTTCCATCTCGTGAACGCACGCTTCTTCAATGTGGGCAATGGTGTGCTCCACCTCACCTGAGAAAATGTGGTGCGGCGTGATCTTGCCACATCTCGCCGCCTCAACAGCGAGATCTGCGGCTTCGATTATTCCCGTTCCCTTGAGCGCTGAGATTTCAACGATCTTGCATCCGAGCCTTTTGGAAAGTCCTGCTATATCGAGCATATCGCCGTTCTTTTTGACGATATCCATCATGTTGATGGCAATAACCACGGGGATACCGAGCTCCATTAACTGTGTTGTAAGATAGAGGTTTCGCTCTAAATTAGTACCGTCTATAATATTGAGTATAGCATCGGGATGCTCACCGACGAGATAATTTCTCGCAACCACCTCTTCGAGAGTGTATGGCGAGAGCGAATATATTCCGGGAAGGTCTGTGAGAACAACACCGTCGTATCTCTTAAGTCTTCCCTCTTTCTTTTCAACCGTAACACCCGGCCAGTTTCCAACGAACTGGTTTGAGCCGGTGAGCGCGTTGAAAAGCGTTGTTTTGCCGCAGTTCGGGTTTCCCGCGAGCGCTATCTTTATATCCATTGTAATTCCTTTCCCACTATGAATTAGCACAAGCTAACCGAGAGGCATATTTTCACCGAGAGCTGTGCTCTCGGCTTTATTCGCACTCAACCATTCCGGCGTCTTCCTTGCGAAGCGTAAGTTCATACCCTCTCACGGTAACCTCAATGGGATCGCCGAGAGGAGCTGCCTTGCGGACGGTTATTTCAACATTTTTTGTGATGCCCATATCCATAATACGGCGTCTGATCGCGCCCTCGCCGTGAACCTTTATCACTTTCACGGTGGAGCCTATTTTTGCATCCTTTAAAGTTTTCATGCGCTACCCTCCAAAATCTCCTTGCCTATGCAAGAGTTAGCATATGCTAACCACACAACAATTATAGCTTAAACGGCAGATTTTGTCAATATCTTTTTCATATTTTTTTCAATTTCGTCATATCGCGCACGAGTTAGTACATGCTAACTGCGGTTTTGTTGAGTATCAACAACGCCTTACATTTTAAAAATATGACCTCACTCTTGAAATATTCACAATTATGTGGTATCATATTGTTATCACGTGTAAACAGGAGGTGCGGCATGCGACTTTTGGAATCGGGCGAGATGTATCTTGAAACTATATACGTACTCTCAAAAAACAATAAAAACGTCCACTCTATCGACGTCGGAGAGCACCTCGGTTACTCAAAACCGAGTGTCAGCCGCGCGGTTGGACTTTTAAAGAGCGGCGGGTATATCACCATGGCCGCGGACGGCACCTTAAGCCTCACACAGCTCGGACTGGAAATTGCCGAGAAGATCTACGAGCGCCACACCGTGCTCACATTACTTCTCACATCCCTCGGCGTGGATGAAAAAACCGCCGCAGAGGATGCCTGCCGCCTTGAGCACGATATCAGTGACAAATCCCTCGAAGCCATAAAGCAGCACCTTAAATCGAGCGGTAAAATATAAAAAGCAGGAGTTGACCTCGCGGTCAACTCCTTTGTTTATTTGGATTTGTAGTAAAGCATGCAGTGGCAGTATCCCTCAAAATCGGGATCGGCGATCTGATCGCGGAATTCCTTGCACATGCATTTGTTTTCCTCGGTTTTCGCGAGTCTGCACGGACAATATCCGCCCTTTGCCTCAAGGCCTTCCTTAACAGTCTTTACAACCTCTGCGTCGGGGTTAAGGGTTATTTTCATACAGCAGCTTCCTCTCTGGCCGGAGCATCTGCGCCCACACTTGCAAGCAGTGCCTTGTCTATAGTTGCATATACACTTCCCTCGCCAAGCTGATCACAAACGCCGCTCTTGTCAAACACTCTCGCAACAGTGTCGTTCATTCCGCAGAACACAACGCGTCTGCCGCCCGACTTCATTTCACCTGCAATTTCGCCGAGTGTTTCCACTGAAGTGATGTCAATGTCCGGCACACCGCGAAGCGAAATAATTATTTCGCTGTAGGAAGAAAGCTCCTCGAGCTTTTTGGTAAGAATTCCGATATTTGCGAAGAAAAGATCACCGGTTACGTAAACAACAATGCCGTTAGCGTGTCCCGCGCCAAGCTCGCCGCGAGCGGAAAGACGCTCTGCGCTGATTTCGGATGTGTCTATATTAAGATGCGCCGCATTCTTGACAAACACCATGACCGAGAATACAATTCCTATAATGATAGCGATTGTAAGGTCAAACACAACAGTCGCTATCATAGTGATAAGGAACTGCAGTATCGCGCCGATAAACTTTTTGCCGAATATGTACTTAATTGCATGCCACTCGTTCATTCGCCATGCAGTAACAAGAAGCACACCGCCGAGCGCCGACATGGGAACAAGCGCCATAACGCTTCCAAGCAAAAACATAGCCGCAAGCAGCCACAGTGCGTGGAAGATACCGGTAAGACGGGTCTGTGCGCCTGATTTTATCGCAACACTCGTACGTGCGATTGCCGCTGTCGCCGGAACACCGCCGAAGAACGGCATAAGAATATTACCGACACCCTGTGCAACAAGCTCCGTGTTCGCATCAAACGGCTCGTTTTTCATTCTCGATGCGGATGCACCGCACAGAAGGCTCTCTATCATACCGAGCGCCGCTACTGTTATTGCAGGCGATATGAGTGTGCCGAGTGTGTCAAGCGAAAGGCCGGAGAAGGAAAGTCGCTCGGCTAAGAACAGAGTCTTCGGAATTTCTCCGACAGTGGCAACACCGTCAAAGCGGAAGATTACATAAACAACGGTTGAAACGATAATTCCCACAAGGGACGAAGGAACTCTCGCGTTCCACTTCTTCGGCCAGATTATCATGATAGCAACCACGATAAGGCCGAGCAAAACTGTCCAGAGATGCGGCTTGAAGCCGAGCGTTCCGTATGAAATGAGCTTGTCAATAGCGCTCTCTCCCTCGGATACTGTTCCAAAGAAGTTGTCAACCTGACCAAGCGCGATTATAATCGCAATACCCGAGGTAAATCCCGTTATAACCGGGCGCGGAATAAGCGAAACGAGCTTGCCGAGTCGGAAAATACCGCACAAAAGCAGTATGATGCCGGCAACAAGGCAAACTATAAAAACTCCGTTGAGTCCCACTGTGGCGGCAATGGTGATAAGCACCGCACTCATAGCACCCGTAGGTCCGGATATCTGGAAGGATGCACCGGAAAGTGCACTTATTATAAGTCCCGCGATAATCGCAGTTACAAGTCCGGCTGCCGCACTTGCACCGCTGGCAACACCGAACGCAAGAGCCAGCGGAAGTGCTACCGCCGCAACTGTAAGTCCGGCAAGCAAGTCCTTAACAAGTTTTCCGCCGTTGTAGCCTGCAAACTCTCTGCGAAGCATTTTTACATAATTCTTTATCATCGTCAAATCCTCATATACAATCGTTAATGCGCCGATTTTACAATCGGCGCATTTCGTATTTAGTCTACCTTAACAGTCCAGCCGAGAGTGTCGGGCTGCTTGCCCCACTGAATACCGGTGGGATTGTCGTAAAGCTTCTGCGCGATAGCTCCGATCTTGCCGCCGTTAACGGTCATCTTGTCGCCGGCGTTGTTAAGCTCGCCGATCGGGCTGATAACAGCCGCGGTACCTGTACCGAATGCTTCGTTAAGCTTGCCTGCCTTATGAGCCTCAACAACCTCGTCGATAGAAAGACGGCGCTCGGTAACCTTCATGCCCCAGCTCTTGAGAAGCTCGATGCAGGACATACGGGTAACACCGGGAAGAATCGAGCCTGCCTCGGTGGTGGGAGTGATAACCTCACCGTCGATTACGAAGAATACGTTCATCGCGCCAACCTCGTCGATGTACTTGTGCTCGATACCGTCGAGCCAGAGCACCTGAGCGTAGCCGAGCTGCTCAGCCTTCTTCTGACCGATAAGGGATGCCGCATAGTTACCGCCGCACTTGGTAAAGCCTGTACCGCCCTTAACAGCGCGAACATATTCATTCTCAACGAAGATCTTAACGGGGTTGATGCCTTCCTTATAGTAAGAACCAACGGGCGAGAGGATGATAGCAAAGAGATAGTTCTTTGCAACATGTACGCCGAGATGTACGTCAGTCGCGATAATGAACGGACGGATGTAAAGCGATGTGCCGTCCTTAACCGGTACCCAGTCGCTGTCAACGCTGATAAGTGTCTTGAGCGCGGTGATGCAGTCCTCAACGTCAACGTTCGGAATGCACATACGGTCATTGGTGCGGTTCATTCTCTCAAAGTTCTTCTCGGGGCGGAAGAGCTGTATGTCACCGCTTGGAGTGCGGTATGCCTTGAGTCCCTCAAAGATTTCCTGCGCATAGTGGAATACCATTGTTGCAGGATCGAGCGAGAAGTTCTGATACGGTACTATGCGAGCATCATACCAGCCCTTGCCCTCTGTGTAATTCATTAAAAACATGTGGTCGGAATAGAAGTTTCCGAAACCGAGGTTGTCCCAATCAGGCTTTGCCTTGGGAGTTGTTGTTCTTTCAATTCTGATATCGAGCATTTTAATATTGTTGCTTTCGCTTTGCGAAAGCTTCCTTTCTCGCCTTCTTGGGGCGTGGTTTGCGAAGCAAAACTTCAGTCAGCGACTGAAGTAATGGCACAAGAGGCAGTCTGAAAATTTATTTTCAGACTTTCCTCCAAAAATATATCATATTAAAATATATTATACAACATATGCGGCTCAATTTCAATATAGTAAAGTAAATAAATTTAATAAATTTTTTGCCCTGTTTAGCACAAATTCGCATAAATCTTGATATCCGGGCAAAAATAGGTGCGTAAAAAGGTCTACATCAACCATTACGGAGGTATAAAATGAAAACAAACAATAAACCGTTACGACTCTCCAAGGCACTGTCGGCAGCGCTTGGCGTGCTGATGCTTCTTGGCATGGCACTGCCCACGAAAGCCGCCACCCTCTCCCCGGCGCTTGACATTATCGCCGCAAATTTTACAATGGCAAAAAGCGGTCTTGTCGGAACCGGTGTCTACTTCGAGGCTGAGGATTTCAGAGCATCGCTCGGAGTGGATTCCGTCGGCAAAATCACCGTTACGTCGCTGCCCGACAGTACGCTCGGACGACTCCAGCTCGGCTCACGCTACGTTGAAGTCGGACAGACAATCTCCGAGAAAAATCTCGATTCCCTCAAATTCGTACAGTACGGAAGCGGTGAGGTTGCCGCCGCGTTCAGCTTCACGCGCGGCTCGGATATGTACGGCACCGAGTACCGCTGCAATGTCTACACTCTCATGACAGTCAACACCGCGCCCGTTATCGACAGCAAGAGCACAACCGAAGCCGCCGTGGGACAGGCGGACGCATATTCGGGTGTGGCACATCTCGGCGTCATCCGCGCCATTGACAGCGAAAATGATGAGCTGACATTTGAAATCATGAACCCTCCCACTCACGGAAGCGTGAAGTTCACCGACGCCGCTCGCGGTTACTATGAGTACACCTCAGACGAAAGCTACGTCGGCAAGGATAGCTTTACCGTCCGCGTAACCGACAAATACGGCAACCGCTCCCCTGAAACCAAGGTCACACTTCGTATCGGCAAATATGACACGAGCGAGGTCTATTCCGACATGGACGGTCACTGGGCAAACGCCGCTGTAATCTCCTGCGTTCGCTCGGGAATTGTGGATGCGGCGGCAAGTGAGGACAAGTTCTATCCCGATGAATATATCAGCCGCGCGGAGTTTCTCTCGCTTGCAATGAAAGCGGCAGGCTACACCGGATTTACTATCTCCGACACCGGTTTCGCTGACGATGCTGACATTCCCGTCGAATATAAAGGCTGCATCTCCGCAGCAGAGGCGTTTGGTATCATCAGCGGCGTGGAATCCGCCGACGGCATGAGATTTTATCCGAACAATCAGATCACACGCTGTGAAGCGGCTGTGATAATTTCAAAGCTCACCGGTATATCTGGCGGCGCAGTTGCGGTCTTCTCCGATTTTGATGCCGTACCGGCATGGGCGCAGGGCGCCATGGTGGGACTTTACAACGCAGGCATAATCCGCGGTACCGGCGACGGTGCGCTGGACGCGTACACGCCCATTACCAGAGGCGCGGCGGCACAAATGCTGTCAGGCATTATTGAGTAAGAATGATAAACTAACCCCGACAGTTTTTGTCTGTCGGGGTTTTGTTCAGTGTTGCATAAACTCGGCTTTAAACTTTGAAAAGTGCTTGATTCCGTAGATTGTGAACGTATCTTTTTCCTCTATTCTGTCCACATCTCGTTTCGCGGTAAATGTTGCCTTTCCGCCAAAAGAAACATGTCCCACATCAAAAAGCTTTTCAACGGGATTCTGACCGAACTCAACATTTTTAATTTGACAAACCGAGTAGCTGACCTTAAGCCGCCACAATCCGCCGCGTATTCTAACGAAGCTCGGCACACTTGGTTTCATTTCAATATATTCGTCAAACTCTACAGTACCGCCGCCCACCGAAAGCCTTTTGGGAAAATAGAAAAGCATCGCAAGTATCGCGAAAATATTAGCAAGCACCACGACTCCTATGCCTACCTGTACAGAGCTTTTATTTGACCATATCAGCCAGGAAACTAATACAATATTTAAAAGGCACAGCCATATATACGTACCGGGCCTTGCAATAAGAGCACCGAAACGGCTCAGCTTATATGTGGTTTTGGAATTTCCGCTCATACTATGTGGTCCTCCATGCGAGATTTGCGAGTCTCACGTTTTCTTACGAAACACCTTATAAATGAAAAATACAATAACGGCTTCGATAATAAAATGTATGATGAATAGAACTCCGTACCCGATTCTTTCCTGCTCAATCTCCTCTTCTGTGGGAAACATTTCGAGAGAACCATCTATAAACGCGCCGCCCCATACATATAAGAACAGTATATTGAAAATTGCCGCTAAAATTAGAAGAATTCCTACTGCATAAATCAAATATTTCTTCTTCATATGTACCTCCATATATCCACAGTAGGGGCGCGCATTGCGCGTCCGCTTTGTGGTTTCGGGCGACCGATGGTCGCCCCTACAGCATGCTTGCTTCATTCAGTGTTTACTTTATCTTTATCTCCAGTTCCTTGGCAATAATATGCTCCTCGCCATCGACTACAACAACAGCCTGCGCTAAAACCTGATACTTGCCTCTGTAAATGCCCTCAAGCTGCTCCGCCGTCCATGTGTATGTTGACGTGATGCTTACCGAACCTTTGGCACCTACCATTGACAGCTCTCCCTTTGAGGTTGTATCCGTCGGGGGAATGATTGCCGTTCCCTCTCCGTCAAGCGAAATAAGCTTGAGGAAAATAATCGGTGCTTCTCCGGACGCCATTATGTCGGTGTCGCCATTATTTTTAAGTGTAGCCGTCAGCGTTATCGGCGAATTTGGAATATCCTCTGCTTTGTATGTTCCGCGGTCGGATTTTACGGTTAATGTAAGCTCATTGATTGTTATCGACTTCGACTGCGGCTGCGTAGGATAGAACAGTGCATAATATCCAGTGACGATCAGCGCCGCTATGATGAAAAACACTACCAAAAGTGCTATGTGACGCTTTGAAAGTATGGGGCGCACATCGGTTTTGGGGATAAGCTTCATCTTAAGAAGGACCGGAATCATCGCGCCGAGGAACAGCACCAAGAGAAACGCTTCCGCCGGGAACAGTGCAACATTTTTAACAACGCGCGGCACGGTCATGAACGCATAGCTCTTCTGATAGAACACGTCGTAATACCACATCATGAGCGTGGGGTTGATGATAAGGTTGGTTATAGCAACCACGGAAAAACGTGACACGATAACGCGAGTAGCCGTCATCTTCGAGCGCCACAGAACAAGCGCAAACAGGAGCGAGCCGGATATTTCCTCGAGTATAAACGGGAAGAAATACGGTCCCTGCGGAAAGATAATGCATCCGAGCGTATCGCTTATCGCCGCAGCGATAACGGCAACTACCGGTCCGAATATCGACGCGCCGAGGGCGTTGACGAAAAATCCGACTGTGATGTTAAGACTCGGGCCCACGGGTATCTGCACAGATTTGAGTGCGACACGTACAGCTATAAGTATAGCCGCAATGCAAAGCATACGCACATCGAAAAGCTGCGCGGCGGCATCCTTCCAATATGCACGGGAAAACGGGGACTTGTAGATAGGCTCTGTTGATAAATTTTTCATAAAATAAAAATACCTCCTTATAATGACATTCCGTACTTGCCACATATAGGAGATATCTCCGTTATGCAACAGCGGGATGCGACCTTAGCACCGCAGACAAGCGTTTACACGCTGTCTTTCGTTCCCGCGGCAACTCCCCGTCCGCAGGACACTTCACGCGCTATGATCTACTCTGTGTTTTGTGTACTAGTTCGTACAATAATATAATAACACATTAAAGCGCAAAAATCAAGTGTAAAAACAGAAATATTTACCGTTTTATCGCAGCGCGATATGTACAAAATAATGTGTCCGGTACACTATTTTTCGGGCACGAGAAAGCTCTTAAAAAAAAGCAAAAATATTTTTCAAAAACCTATTGACAAACAGGATGCACTGTGATATAATATTTAGGCATCATGGTTTTAAAGCCACAGCGAAAATCAAATGGCGGAGTAGCTCAGTTGGCTAGAGCAACCGGTTCATACCCGGTAGGTCATGGGTTCAAGTCCAATCTCCGCTACCATTTATCTCGGCCAATAGGTCGGGAGATGGCCCGTTGGTCAAGCGGTTAAGACACGGCCCTTTCACGGCTGTAACATGGGTTCGATTCCCGTACGGGTCACCAAAATAAACACGTCACCTTCGGTGGCGTGTTTTATTTTCCTGAACGCGCGCGCGGAAGTGATCCCAGCAAATTGCTTAGGCGCACGTGATCTTACCGCATCGCTAAATGCAATTTGCAGAGCAAGGTTGGAATCTTTGTCATCAACGGTAATGTTTGCATCAAGGAGCTTGGCAACCAATGCTTGATCTCGCATAATGAAAAGTATAAACCGATCCGCATCGGTGAGAACGACATCGTTTACTGTTGCGGTAGGGTTATTGGAATTACTGTGAAATAAATCAAAGGAGGCTTTTATGGGCAAGTTGAATCCAAACAAGATATACGCAAATATCGGAGAAGTGATTTTGAAATTTTCTTATAAAGATTTTATTTATTTTATCTATAATCTCGGGATGGATTATTATGACGGTTTTGATGTTATAGGTAGCGAGGATTGGCATGATATTCTTAATGCTCTAAAAGAGAATTATGTTCAATATGAAGTCAAAAAGAAAATAAAATATAAAGAATTCCGAGAGAATATGGCAGCATTCATAAACAGCAAATTTTATAAACACAAACATGCCTACGAGGTAATGACGGACGCCATGATGTCTTTTGGCGAAGGAAATGAGTCCGCAAAATTAAAATATTTAATCAAAGATTTTGAAGAACGCGAAAAGTTTGAGAACGAGATTGCTACAAAATAATAGACAAAAACAAGCCTATGATTCAGAAAAACTGTTTCATAGGCTTGTATATTTATTGAAGAATTAAACTTCCTTGCAGCTAATGATGGTAACCGCTCCTGCGTTACTACCGAACTGCTGTCTTGCCTGTACAAGTGCGTCCGCTCTTGCAGATGAAGCACTGTAAGCTCTTACGAAAAGCACAATCTGCCTGCCGGTGTTTCCGCTACGTGCAATGCATTCGTATGTTTTCATGGCTCGCTCCTTTCAAGAACGAATTTTTTCGCAACAATTGAGATAAACTCCGCACTTTTAGGTTTTACATTAACATCAAGATTGTTATCTCCCCAAAAGCCTTCCAATCGACCACGGTCAAAAGCTATTTGGATTGCGCGAGAAATTTCCGTAGAAACTCGCTGTGGCGTGATGTTAAATTTTTCAGCTATAGGGGTAAAAATATTTTTCGTAACCTTGGATACTGCATCTGTATCTTCTACAGCGATTTTGACTGCCATGATCAAAAAACGATAGCCATAAATATGTGACGGGACGCCAAGTTCGCTAAGATTATTCGCGATTACACTCTCGATTGCAGAATTTTCTTTATTTTCCATTTTGAATTATCCTTTCCAAAACTATTAATCTATTGCCTTAAAAGGAATATTGTTTTCCTTTGCATATGCCTCAGCACAGCTACCAACTGATGCTTTAATGGTTAATTTCTTGCAGAAAGTAAATGCCTCTTCCCCAATAGATAATACGCTGTCAGGTATAGTCACACTTATAAGCTCTTCCGAGAACCTAAAAGCCAAGGTGGAAATTTCATTTGTGTTGTTCGGAATAACAATTTCCAAATCATTTCCAAAATAGTCATATAGCACATCGCTCACAATAACAAAACCGTTTTTATCCTGTAATTGTTCGCATCTCATAAAAAGAGATTGTTCTGCAGCAAAACTATTTGAATGCTCAACAACTTTAAGGCGGCTACACCCCCAAAAAGCAGACTTCTCGATTATTTTAACACTATTGGGAATAACGATCTTCTCAAGGTTGTGACTATGTGCAAAAGCTCCCTTTCCAATCGAAACGACTCCATCTGGTATAGCGATCTCCCTCAAACTATCACATGTATTGAAAGCACTGTGTTCTATGGTTTTTAATCCTTTTGGCAATGTAACACTTTCAAGGCTTCCACACTTAAGGCAAACACTATGACCGGTGGAAATAAGCTTTTCAGGAAAAACAATGCTTTTTAAAGACTTGCAATCATAAAACAACCAGTTACCAATTGCAGAAATATTTTGGGGAAAGACCACATTTTCAAGTCTATCACAATGTGCGAACACAAAATCTCCAAATTCAATTTCTTTATTAGGCAAATTAATTTCTTTAAGATTGCAACAGCCACTAAAAGCATACATTCCTATAGATGTCACACTGGACGGTATAACAACACTTTTTAAGCTATCGCAGTGACAAAAAGCATACTCTCCAATTGACTCTAATGAATTTGGCAAAGTGACACTTACAAGGTTCTCGCACCGTTGAAACGCACTATGCTCAATAGATTTCAAACCGTTGGGGCAAACCACATTTTTAACAATTTTTCTACTGGGAAACGCCGATTGTCCGATTGTTTCCACACCTTCGGGAATTGTGATATCACCATCACTACCGTTATACCTTATTAAAACACCGTTTTCAATCACAAAATCTTTATCTACCATTAAATTATCCTCCAGAGAAACTTGATATATTGATTATAGCATAAAACCTGCCAAAATTCAACAGGCTTATGTTAACACGACGCCCGTTCATAGAAACGTGTAATCATACCCCTCAGAGTGGAATGGAGGGAGAAGCCGACACCTCGCAAGTATCGGCTGTGTAAAGGATTCCCACTCAATCCACGGTGCTTACGTACTTCTGATAATTTCCTGCACCTGATCGCCGAGTAGGGTTTTGACATCTCTTCAAAAAGGAAGATCATCGTGGTCAAAGAAATCCTCGAAACAGCTCCATTCGCTGCTATCATTGTTTTCGCGTTTCCGGAGCGGTTGCAGACAATAGCTTCCATCTTCATTTTGGATGAGTTCTCTGTCGAAAATGCGTTTGCCGGACTCTCTAAACCAACTCGGAATCTCTACCCGTTCCAACTTACGGCAACCGCGAAAAGCACCATCCTCTATCACCTTGACCGAATCCGGAACAGTAAGAGAAGTGAGCCCCGAATTTGAAAAAGCCCAATAATTAATTTTTTTGACAGAAGGTGGAATGAATATATTATCAAGCTTGGTACAGTGACTAAACGCACTATTTTCTATCTTGGTGACAGTTTGGGGAATCTCAATATCTGAAAGTTGTTTACAACCTTCAAACAATCCGTTTTCAATTGTTACAATTTCTCTCGGCAAATTCACCTTTTTAAGATTTGTGCAGTCACTGAAAGCATAAGACCCAATTTCAACTACAGCATCCGGAAGATCAATTTCTTCCAAGCTGCTACACCCGGAAAAAGCATTATTGTGAATTTGAAAAACAGAGTTCGGTATAGTAATGTGTTTAAGTTGTTTGCATTCTGCAAAGAGGTGATTAGGAATTGAGGATATACGGATAGGAAGCTTAACTTCCGAAAGGGATGAGCACTCCTCAAAAGCACAGGAGGCAATCTGATATACGGAATCCGGAATGATAATATTTTCTAACGAGATACAGTTGCTAAAAGCGCTATGCTCAATGTCTGTTACTGTATCGGGAATCGTTACGGATTTCAATTTTGAACAACCGCCAAGCATATTCCAACTAATCTTCGTTATTGCAGAAGGAAGACGAATCTCAGCAAGACTCTCGCAGTTGTAAAATGCTCTACCCCCAATAGTTGTAACGGAATCGCTGATGACAACCTTTTCAAGATTAACACATTCAAAGAAAGCATTGTGCCCTATCGTCGTCACAGAATCCGGGATTTCTATATCCTTAATATCTGAACGACACCGAAAAGCGCTATCGCCAATCGCCGTAACCGAACCATCATTAGGAATTTTATTCCCTGCATAAGCGCGGAGGAGCGTTTTAGTTTTTCTATCAATCAGCAACCCGTCTTGACAATAGTATCTGGGATTATCAGGATCGACCTCTACTTTATTTATAGCCCGTTCAAAAGTATTTGAATTAATATTAACAACAGATTTAGAAATGTGAAGATTGCCTATTGCGTTATGGTTTGAAAATGCCCGATATCCAATCTCACTTACTGAGTCCGGGATTCGAATATTATCTGAGGACCCGTTATACATTTCAAGAACTCTATCTTTGATTTCAAATGTATTCTCTAACGTTTCGGAATCAACAAATGCAGTTAGGATTTCGCGATCTCGAGCATCAAGCGGCACCGTTTCTACCGGCGTAACCTTATACGTTTTCTTTTCTGAGGTTGCAAGATTATATTCCACAATTTTATATTCTTCTGCAGCACGTGTTTTGTTTAAGTACTTGCCGGACCAATGTCCTTCATAAGGAGCGCTTCTTCCATCCACCCAGATAACATTTCCGTTTTCATCCTCTGCAAGCAATTCGGTAAACGAACTTTTGGTGTAGGTAGTGATGCAATTTTCCCGTACTACTACAATCCCGTCATCGCCCCATGAAAAATCCACTTGTGGATAATAGGAGTCTGCGGATCCATCAAGAAACACTTTAGGAACCGAAAAAGGATAACCACACATCTCCTTTGCTTCGGCGACCGCTTCTTCATCCGCCGTCAAAGGTATAGTCCCTGAGCTAAAAATACTACCCATTTTATATTTCTCCTATATACATATCATTTTTTCTGAATTTTTCTCCCCACCAAGCATTTTGGTGACTGCCTTATTGGCTTCCCATTTTTTGTAAAATCTCATCGGTAATCCCGTCCTTTCTCAAAAATACTCCCTCTTAAGAAAACAACTCGATACAATCTCTTATTACATACCTATTATTCGTATCCTGCTGGAACTTATGAATAGCATCCTGTCTATTGTAAGCCTCAACGAATGTTGACCTCTTTTTGTCACCATACTTTACATCGGTATCGTAATATACAATCTTAAAAGTTTTAGTTTCTCCCCACATATTAAAATTCTCCTTTATATTTTAATCAATTTCTTCTCATGTAGTAACCGTAGTTTTCTAAGCGAGCGTCCTCAGTGCGGCAGTAGGCGTCGTACGCCGCCTTGAACGGTTCTGTCAACGACTGATCCTCGAATACTAAATATCCATTGGATATAGGATCGCCATTGATGGTCTCCCAGCAATAATGGGAATAGTATCCGCGTTCGTTAGGTTTTTCGCTGCGCGCCGAGATTTCGGGTGCCGTAATTTTCGTAAGTACATACCTGGTTTTTCTTTCACTTGAAATAACGATCTTGCCTATAAAAGATTCAAGTTCCATTATCTGCATTTCTCCTTTGCTTTCTCATAGGAATCAAAAACACCTCTATACCGCACGGGATCGGCCTGAGAGTAATTTAGCCAGGACACGTGTCCTTCTATCTCTTCTGCGCTGTCAACGATAACTCCGTAGGGTAACGTCAATATAAACTTCTACTTCGGCATAACATCAGCACTCCTATTCAATATATCATTCTTCTATTGTAATACAATTCATAAATCCCGTTTTCTTAACGCTTTGATCGATAGCGATGAACGTATCACCGAAAAACGGTTGAAATCCAACAAGCGGAACAAGCGACACGTCCTTATATATCTTGTTCTCCCAATCGGTTTGGGTTGCATCTTTCATCAAATAACACCTCGCGGCGCTGTAATGCCCGCAAACAATGGTTTTTCCTGGCTCGTTGACGCCGTATCGCATAGAAAGAAGCATCGCATCTCCTCTGGAAGCCGCAGTCCGCCATTCCTTTTCGGTGGCGTTTCGCCAATCGGGGTAATAAGCGCGCTTAATCGTTGGTATAAATCCGTGGGTGAAAACATGTTTTTCCGTTTCATAATACCACACGGGAACCTCAGAAAGAAAGCCGGTAAAGCCTATCCGCTCACATTCCGAAACAAGTTCATCGTCTGTTAAGTCCGTTTTAGCGGTTAGGTGCCGGGCAATAAGCTCCGCGCACTTGCGATTTGCAGGTCGTCCAAAGTAGCAAGCCCTCAAATTATCGAGAAGCTCAATATCGTGATTGCCGTAGATAAAAACCAACCTGCCTTTTTTCGACAGCTCACTCAGGAACACAAACAATTCACCCGGTTGCGGACCTGAGTAAAACGCATCCCCGCAGACGATCAGACGGTGGTTTTCATTATTCATATCAAACCTATTACGCTCTAATGCCTCGCGCAGCAGATCGTAATGGTCGTGAATATCGGATACAACAAAATTTTTCATAATTCACCTTATACCAAAAGTCCTACTCGGTCAACAACCTCGCCGTCAACAACATCTATATCTCCTTGAAGGAGCGCCTTGATCACGCAGCCGTGTCCTACCTTCATAAACGGAGCGTTCACAAGCTTTTTCAGCGACGTTATATTCAAAAAGTCGTCTTCCGAGAGCGTGGGATCAACTTTATTCTTTTTACATTTATTCATGTAAGCTATGTACTCCTTCCACATAGCGCAAGGCTCGTTGTAGTTACACGCGTCGAAGTCTACGAGAGCGATCTTTTTCCCACTATCCACAAGGGATTTCAAATACCGAAAAGACTCGGTGTTATACACCAATTTCGCGTATTCGGGGAAATAAACCTTTTTACGAGCCTCAACGTAGCTAAGCGGAAGATGCTCCGCCTTCTCCTTATCAAAGTACGCAAAGTAGAGGGCATCCTTATGCTCATATCCGATACTCTTGCACGTGTGACGCATCAGATCCTTCGTGCACTCAGGCTTTGAATAGAAGCTGTTTCTCCACTCGAAGTAAGCAGCGTTAGGCTTTCCGTTGTCGTCATGGCAAGGATAGACCTTGCCACACTGCCAGAAAATCTCAAAAATCTGCGCAGTTACACCGTCCGAGGATTCTACGGGGCCGATGTAAAACGGGGACAGCTCCCTCGCAAAGCGAGGGTGCTTTTCCATAAACTCCTTATTTCGCTCGACGCGAGAGGTCACGTCGAAGATTATGTATTCACCAAGATCGTTTTGGGTTTGAGTGGTGTAAAAGGAATTGGTGAAATACACGTTCATCGGGTGGTGACGAAGTAAAAGTATATTTTTGTTTTCCATATCAGCACCTATATTATCCAAAGATTTCATAGAAGGGTGCAAACTTTCCTTCTCGTCCGATCGGATCTCGGCGGCGTGAGGAGGGCTTACCCTCGTAGATGGCAAAGACAAGTTTTTTAAACCTGTTCTTGAATTCGGGCTCGTTCAATACGCTGTGGAAGAGGCTTACTACCTCATCGGAGTGAAGACGGAATACGCCGCAGCCGAAGGCGCCGAGCACCATACTGTCGTGACCGTTTTCAAGTGCTATGCGGAAAATAGTGCGGATCTTATTTGCCTCGATCGCTCTGCCCTCATTGGTAAGACAGCCCCCATCGTCGAAATAGACTCTCTCATCGTTGGTGAAGCTGTTCTTCTCACGGTTGGAAAGAGATGCCACCGTAACAACCGCGCAATCAAAGGTCTCATCCCTCAGAGCGTAGTAAGAGTCCGCGTTGTGACGGAAGAAGGTTACACAGGGAGAGTAAACGCCTCCGAAGTTGATGTCCATGGGGTATACGCCGGGGACAAGGGGCACTCCCGCCTCACGGATGTGCTTGTATTTGGGATTACCGAACGCATAGAGGGACTGAGACAGTGTGGACATCTGCGCGAGGCACTCTTCTTGTGCAGAGGTACCTTTGTGATATCCGCCACAAGGAGAGGTTCTTGAAGCAAGATTCAGAATTGCGCAATTTAATCCCTCATCCAAAAGGGATTTCGCAACCTCCACACAGTCAGCGTTCACGCAGTCGGTGACGGTAGCCGTCGGCAGCTCGGGAGCACTCACGGTGAACTCACGGCCGTATGCCTTCGCGACAAGATGTTCCTCTCGATTACCAAGATAACTCGGCCACCCCTTGAATATCTTAGCGTTGGACTTGAAGACCTTGAGGCGCGCGGCGTTCGCGCCAAAGCGACCATCGTACAGCATGTGTGCCTTGATGATATCCTCGTCGGTTACCGGCTTGAAATCAGATGGAGAAAGTGTTTGCATAAGGCGGTACGGTCCTTTGTTCATCAATTCACTGTAATCCTCGCCCGCAAAGAAGCGGCGACGAACCTCGGTAGAGCTGACGTCCTCGAGGTCTTCGTTTTCGACCTGCAAGAGGTGAATCCTGTCGCGACGTTCCGTAAGGAAAGGATCACTTGCGATCACCTTTTCAAGATCAAAATGACGGGCGTAAACGAGATAATCGCAAAGCTCGGACATCTCCTCCGCGTTAGTCCAACGGGGGATGTTCCTCAGCTTATCAGCACCAAAGAGGAAGAAAAGGTTGATCTCTTCGCCGGGGTATTCCTTGCGCTTATCCCTCATGAGCTTCAGAAGCGTTTTGTACGTATTGGAGTATACACCACCAAGCTCTACTCCCCAGTAGCTAAGTTTAGGGTTGTCTTCGGCAAGTGAACGCAGCATTTCGCCGCGCAAGGACTCAGGCAACATAAAGTTAGAAGGCGGATTTGTTTTTAGCAACGCCTTTCGAGTAAGATACCTATCATCCGTTGCGATAAATACGCCCTCATCGGCACCGTATTTTTCTACGGCATCGGACAGGATTTTGTAATGGGCCACAGTTACGGGGTTGAATGAACCTGTGATTGCTATGATCTTCTTCATCTTAGATCGATCTCCTTCTAACAATGATTAACAAAATTCTTCAAAGCGTTTAAGTGCGTTGATAACGGTCTTGTGCTGTTTATTCCCAATGGCCTCTTTAACCCCGCCCTCACCGTAAAGTGAAACAATATGCGAAATCTGAGGCTCCAAGGCGGACCAAGTAAGATGTTCCTCTTCCAGAACGGACTCAATCGCCCTCATATACTGTGGAACGGTGCTCGGCGCTCCATTGGGAGTGATTTCCGTGTAGTCTTCGTTAATCAAGTACGCCTCGTAGTCATCCCGAACCATTCTGTCGGCATTGCTGACAACAACCTCCCAAGTGTGAGTTCCGGAAGCACGGGAGCTACGCACGCAGGAAATAGAGATGGCGGCTCTTGCCTCTCTGGCTGCTTTTTCCGCCTTGTTTTTGGCTTCGATGGCTGCTTTCACCTCATCCGTAAGATTTCCTTCTGTAATGAGAAGTCCCGTCATAAAGGATTCGGGAATTGCAAAACGCGACTCCTTACCATTGGATTCAAAACGAACAGTGATGTAAGAGCCGATTTCCTTAAGTTCCTTGCTGATGATGGTTCCTTTACCGAAAAGTTTGTGTCTGATCGCCTGCATAGTGGCGCCTCCTGAGCTTTAAAAATGTAAATGTCTTGCCGATTAGTGATTGTAGATATATTATAGCACAACACTTGTAATTTGTAAATAGTTTTTTGTTAAAAAATATAAGTTTGTCAATTATATACAAAAAAGCATTTCGCTTTTGTGCATTCACAACATTTTTATCACAAGTGTTTGTAAGTGATACAAACAACAAAAGAACGCGCCGAGTTTTTTCTTCGGCGCGTAATATTTTGTATTATTATTTAGTAATTTTGTCAATCAAATTTCGATAACGTGTGTTAAGAGCATCATCAATAAATAAAGCTCCTCAGTCTTGACCGAATTGTTGGTTATACTCGTAATCATAATCTGACATTATAGGAAATAGTAATAGTGTCATTTTCTATGCTATATTCCGAGAAGAACTCTCCCGTTTCTCTACAAGATGACCATCCTTTTTTATAATAAATATACAAGTTGTTTGCCACTTCACCTCTTTCGTCTGCCTCTTTGGTGAACTCTTCTTTGCTCACGGTATAATCGCCATGCTATCTAAATACTGCTTGTATTTTTTTAATATTGATCGATAATCAGAATACTTCTTAGCAGTCTTTTTGTCTGCTTTATTTCTTGCTTCTTTTATTTTTTCATCACTGTAATCAATTGCCGTATCAATGCATTCCTTTAATTCTGAAACGCTCTTTATGTTCAGTTCTTCCATGATTTTCTTGATCTTGGAAGTATAACCGGATGGGCTCTTTACGCCATTATGTAGTGCATATAATTCAAAGTCGGAAAATTCTCCTCTTTTAGCGTTTGATGCAGAACTACTTTTAGAGGGCGTTTTTTTCTTGTTGTCGGGAGAAGCCTTTAGTAATGCAGAATCAGAAACGGTTGCTTTAGATGATATTGCTCCGCAGTCAATCTTTTTTTGCCAAATCCCTATAGCATATTCCGCGTCGATTTGCGCATTGTCACCTTTGGGATCAACGCAGTCGTCTATAGGAAAAATCAAATCCAAAAATTCCTGATACACATTAGTATCCTTGTAAATATCTTTGATTTTTGCCGCAACATACTCAATCAGCTTTGAATATTCGCCAATTTCATTTTTTTCTTGACCACCATTATCATAATCATGCCAATAGATATTTGTTTTAATAATGCCAGAGGATTTATCTCTTGTGTTTATTTTATTGGGAACCAAAAAGTAATTAATCGGATGAACAGTACGAATAAAATGTGCTATTGCAAATTTTTTGATTTTTTGAGCTTCCGCTTCATTGGTTATATAAATTGTACGATAATGTTTTCCGGACGGTAAAACATTAGTTTTCCATTCACTCCTCTCGCCTCTTGGAAAAACATCTTTACAAAAATCAGCAATTTTTGCATAGCCCGCATCCTCGCGGTATCCTTCCCCAGCAGAGAAAATATGAGCAATTTTATAACCCTTTGTACTGATTTGAGGATCTTTACCTTTGGTATATGCGGCAAGCTGCTTCTCCACATCCGTTTGAAAATATCCGCAAGGAAATTCAAAATTATCAATCAAATCCTTAAGCTCTTTACAATCGGCAGGAACAAAGCCATCTTTTGCCATTGAATAAAAATATGCCGGAAACCCGTTGTCAACATAAAATGTACTAAACAATTCTTTTTCATCAACAAAAACCTTATTCAAAAAGCCTCTCCGCAATACTGAACTGCTTTCTTTTTTTGTGTGACTTCCAAAACGTCTAATACTGAATGTGGCATCCTCTTGTTTAATATAATCCTTCAAAATTTCATGCCACTGTATAACGACATTTTTATCAGGCAAATTAGGCTCAATGACGTCTTTCCAAAGTTGATCCAAATCTTTTGCTTTTTTTATGTCGGGATATGCAGACAAACTTTCGAGTGTGGATGTTTTTTTTATATCTCTCAATTTTTCTTTAAGTGTCATTTTATCACCCCCCGATTTAAATGTTTCAAATCTTTTTTATCTCATACCCCAGATCAAACATTGCATGCTTTACAAACTCCTCGGTGTTCGAGGATCCCCATTGCGTGCAAACGATTACCTGTTCTCCGGAACTTAAGTGAATTATTTCATCCTCTTTTATAAAGTATCGCTTAACACCGCCGATACCTTTGTATTTGTCCGACACCTCATTAATAAGCCGAACGACCCCGAGGCTACCCTGAAGATCGTTTGGAAAAGCTTCTTTAAGCTCATCGAACGTAGCTGGCTGACAATCCTCTGCATATCTTGTCACAACAGCGAGTACAAGTCTGCTCTTACCATAAGTCTTTCCTTCAAATAAATACTTCGAAAAATCCTTGCTTTGACTTGGATTTCGTTCCGGTTTAACCTTTTCATACTTATCTTTATATAAAGCCTTTCCGAACGTATTTAGCGAAGCCCTAACGTTAGTCCAATTGCGATTTCCATCCGCAGATGCAATTTTCATGCTAACATAACAATTCAGTTCCTCAATATAATTGTAGGCATTCAACAAAGGAGATTCCGGATGAGTTTCTTCTTTTATCACCGATTCCGCCAACTCATTCGGCAGCTCACCAGCTTCATAGTTGGAATAAAAACTGCGCCACAGATTTTGAACTCGCAAAATATAATCGTTTGTAGTAAAGCTGGATTTTCCTTCTTCCTTCATATAAGCGAAAAACACAGCCTTGATTTGATCATCATTGATAAATCCCTCAAGGGGAGCTACGTATGAAGATACATAATTATGTTGGGTGGGAGCACTGAAGGGCTGAAACACAGATTCGTCTTCCAATGTTTGAATTACCTCGCGCTGTTTTTTTATAATATCTGAAAATGTATCAATGATTTTCTCAATAAAAATAATATCTTCAGAATGCTCGATATTTTCAGCCAAATGAATAACTAATTTAAGATTGGCTTTGATGTACTCATCTTCTTTACGCGTGGAATTTTCATCGTACCATTCAATTAACTCTTGGATTTTTTGTACAAGCTCGCTTCTATTGGTTTGCTGTGTGTTACTCGGCTTCATAGGAATCCAATTTGACTTCATAAAAACTCTCCTTTTGTCTGAAATTTGCATTATACAATAACAATCACATGGCTATTATATCACAGCAGGCAAGTATTGTCAATGGAATTTATACAATTTCCAAGTGTTTTTCTTGTGAAAATGTTTTTTCCGAGTACATCTGGCATAAGAAACGGTCTGGGCAAGGAACGCCTGATTGATGGACTTGTCAAGGCGATATTCGATTATGACGATTATATCAAGCTCATACTTACCTTTGATGACAAGCCAATCACCATCCCGACATCCGATGAAATTGAATATATGGCAAATAGTTCGGACATCCAATCGTCCGCTTCACCAACAACAAAAAACCATCCCTTGTGGATGGTTTTTTATTTTTTCAACTCTAATTATCCGCAAAAGACTAGTTATACCGCCAAAAGCAATACCCATAATAAATCCCCCAGGATGTGCTTAAATACTTTGTTCAAGCTTTCACCCCGGGGGAGTAATTATGTCAAGTGGTAGGATTTCAATTCATTTTTTCGATTGCATCCATGGGGCACGCCTCGGCGCATTTCTTGCAGTCGCGGCACTTTTCCTTGTCTATGCTGAATTTTCCCTCTCCACTGATTATCACAGCGTGAAACGGACATTCAACGTCACATGTTGCACAGCAGATGCACTTGTCCTGATTTATATAGTGTGCCATTTTATTTTCCCTCCGCTCTCTTCTTATGCTTGAGCATACGAAGCTTCACGTAAAGCTTCGGCATTCTGTTAACAAGAACATCCTTGAGCTTATTGCGTATTCCCGCGTAAATATCGTGCAGCTTTACATAGAATTTGTACGGCACGTGCTTGCCTGTAACACGCTTGTCAAGCCACTTTTCATAAGGCTTTCCTATCCATTCCGGCATCGCGTATGCACGCTTGTAACGCTTCACGAAATGCATAAAGTATGCCTCGATAAAGAGCACCTGCTCCTCGGGGAATTGCGGCTGAACGAGCGGAACTCTGCGTTTTGTTAGGTCACCCTCGGGGATAAATCCGGCTTCTTTGGAAATTTCGTAAAGCGCCGTTCCCTCATACGGATAGAAGATGTTCGGTATCGTGCGGTCACTGCGGATACGCGCGTTAAGCTTGATAGTTTTGAGCGCGCGGTGGATGTCCTCAAACGGCAGGCCGATTATGTTGTAGGTAAGCTGGGCGATGCCGTATTTGTGGAACCACTGTGAGCAGCGGATTATCATTTCGTCTGTCTGATAGCGGCGCAGATACTTGAATCTCATCTCAGGGTCACCGCTCTCAAGTCCCATATCAATAGTGTAGAATCCCGCCGCCTTCATCTTCTTAACAGTTTCCTCGGTAAGAATATCAAAGCGGATGTTACCGGTACACGGCAGACCGATTTCCTTTGTATACATGTCGATGAACTTATCGAACCAGTCCGGGAACATGTTGAATATTGCATCGCGGAAATTGATGAACTTTATCTGCGGATGCTTTGAGAGTAATGTTTTGAGGTAAAGTATCGCATTTTCGGGCGAACGGAAGCGTGCGTATATCTTCTTGTTGGGATATACCTTTCTGAAGTTTCCGTTGCCGCAGTATGTGCAGTTGTAGAAGCATCCGCGGCTGACAACCACTATCGCCGTGCCTACCTTGGAGGATTCGAGATTGTCATAGTCAAACAGCTCAAAATCGGGTATCGGAATACGGTCGAGGTCTGCAAAAAGCGGACGGATAGGGTTCTTTTTTATGCTTCCGTCGGGCATTTTGAAGTAAAGGCTCTCAACGGACGTGTAATCCTCTCCCGCAGACATTTTGTCGCACAGTTCAAGCTCTGCGTATTCGCCGTCACCTACACAAACGCAGTCAACACCGTCAACAGCCAAAACCTCATCGGGCACCAGCGTGCAGTGATAGCTTCCGCATATAACGAAAGCGTCGGGACAAGCTTCCTTTGTCCATTTAATATAGTCAACGCAGTCTGGGAAAGCGGTGGTTCTTATCGAGAAACCGATAATGTCAAACTCCCCTGCCGCGAGAAGGCGTTCCTTATAGTCCGCTTCGGTGTGGAGATTGAGAAGATGCAAGAGCTTTACATCATGTCCGCCCTCTTTGAGTACCGCGGAAATGGATGCAAGTCCCTCGCTGTAGTTGCCGCCGCTCACACGGCGTACAGAGTCGCGGTCGGTATAGTCGGGATACACAAGGAGCATTCTCGCCTTGCGTCCGCCAAGATTTTTAAGTTCCATATATTTTAACTCCGTAAAAACAGATATGATTCCAACATAAAAAGTATACCACAACGCGCGCCGATTGTCAACACCGCGGCACGCTTTGGCACAGAAAAGAATAAATAAAAACTTTTTTTCAAAGAATATTGAAAAAGGCAACAGTATGTGGTATAATATAAGTTAAGCTTGAACCGTTGGGGGGAATGACACATGCAGAAAATCGGTTTTGATAACGACAAATATCTTGAAATGCAGTCAAAGCATATCCGTGAGCGTATAGCGCAGTTTGGCGGCAAGCTCTATCTTGAGTTTGGCGGCAAGCTTTTTGACGACTATCACGCATCCCGTGTGCTCCCGGGATTCCGCCCCGACAGTAAGCTTCAGATGCTTCTGCAGTTAAAGGACGATGCTGAGGTTGTAATCGCCATTAACGCGGACGACATTGAAAAGAACAAGGTACGCCGCGACATCGGCATAACATATGACCTTGAGATTCTCCGCCTTATCGATGCTTTTGAGAGCGTGGGGCTTTACGTTGGAAGCGTGGTTCTCACCCGCTTCACCTCGCAGAGCAACGCGGTTAAGTTCCAGAAAAAGCTCGAGGGACTTGGAATAAAGGTTTACTGTCACTATCCTATCAACGGATATCCTTACAACGTTGAGGCAATCGTAAGCGACGAGGGATACGGCAAGAACGATTTCGTTGAAACCAAGCGCAGACTTGTCATCGTGACCGCACCCGGCCCCGGAAGCGGCAAAATGGCTGTATGCCTGTCCCAGCTCTACCACGAAAACAAGCGCGGCATCAAGGCGGGATACGCAAAATTTGAAACATTCCCGATATGGAACATCCCCTTAAAGCACCCGGTAAACATGGCTTACGAGGCGGCAACGGCTGACCTCAATGACGTAAACATGATTGACCCATTCCACCTCGATGCATACGGAAAAACCGCTGTCAACTACAACCGCGACGTTGAGATATTCCCTGTTCTCGACGCGATGTTCATGAAGATATACGGCTCGTCCCCCTATAAGTCCCCGACGGATATGGGCGTTAATATGGCGGGCAACTGCATTATCGACAACGATGCAGTATGCGAGGCATCCAAGCAGGAAATAATCAGACGGTACTACGCAGCGCTGTGTGATAAGCGCGAGGGCATGGAAAACGATGCCGCGATACACAAGCTTGATATTCTGATGAAGCAGGCACATATCACTCCCGAAAGCCGTCCCGTAGTCCCTGCGGCAAACAACAAAGCCACCGAGTCCGACAGTCCCGCCGCGGCAATAGAGCTTCCCGACGGAACTATTGTAACGGGCAAAACATCCTCGCTTCTCGGCGCATCTGCGGCAATGCTTCTCAACGCGCTCAAAAAGCTGGCAGGAATTGCCGACGAGGTGTTGCTCATACCGCAGAACATAATCGAGCCGGTACAGCATCTAAAGGTTGATAACCTTCACAACCGCAACCCCAGACTCCACACGGACGAGGTTTTGATCGTGCTCTCCATCTGTGCGGTATCCTCGCCTCTCGCGGCGCAGGCACTCGATCAGCTGGACAAGCTCAGCGGATGCGAGGTACATTCCTCTGTTATCCTCTCGGAGATCGACATAAAGACCTTCAAGAAGCTCGGTGTGCATCTCACATGCGAGCCGGTGTATCAGGCGAGAAGACTCTATCACGCGAAGTAAGTAAAACAGCTTGCGGTGTTACCGTAAGCTGTTTTTTGTTTTGCGAAAAGCTCCAGGGATACCAGGGGGGGGGGGCAACCAACTCCCTAGGTTTTTCCCCTCCCCGGACTCCACCCTTTTCCTTGGCTACAGCGAAATGTCACCGTGCTGCCTCGCGCGGGGCGCGTTGTGTTTATGCCGCTGTCGATTTAGTACCACAGAGTGCTCATTCAGCGACGCAAATTTGCTCGCTTCGCTTCATGCAAATTTGCGTACATGGGCACATCGGCTGTCGCCTATACCGATGTATACTGGTTATTTTGTAGGGACAGGCGTCCTCGACTGTCCGCAATTGCGCGTTGTGGTTGTGCTGCTGTCGATTTAGTACCACAGAGTGCTCATTCAGCGACACAAATTTGCTCGCTTCGCTTCATGCAAATTTGCGTACATGGGCACATCGGCTGTCGCCTATACCGATGTATACTGGTTGTTTTGTAGGGACAGGCGTCCTCGACTGTCCGCAATTGCGCGTTGTGGTTGTGCTGCTGTCGATTTAGTACCACAGAGTGCTCATTCACCGACACAAATTTGCTCGCTTCGCTTCATGCAAATTTGCGTACATGGGCACATCGGCTGTCGCCTATACCGATGTATACTGGTTATTTTGTAGGAACAGGCGTCCTCGACTGTCCGTTTTAACAATGAAAAAGTTTAAGGGATGCTGCGTATGCAACATCCCTTCTTTTCATATTTAGCCTTTGCGCGATATTAATACATACCGCCCATGCCGCCACCCATGCCGCCTGCGGGCATTGCGGGTTCGGGTTCCTTAATGTCGGAAACTACTGCCTCGGTGGTGAGAACGGTAGCGGCAACGCTTGCTGCGTTCTGGAGTGCGGAACGGGTAACCTTGGTAGGATCCACGATTCCTGCTTCCATCATATCAACATACTTCTCGTTGTAAGCGTCGAAGCCGTAGCCCTTCTTGCCGCTTGCAAGGATCTTGTCAACGATGATAGAGCCTTCGAAGCCTGCGTTCTCAGCGATCTGACGAACGGGAGCCTCAAGGGACTTGAGAACGATCTTAACTCCGGTCTTTTCGTCGCCGTCAACAGTGTCGAGAAGCGCCTTAACGTCCTCGATTACGTTGAGGTATGCAGTACCGCCGCCTGCAACGATACCCTCTTCAACGGCTGCCTTGGTAGCGTTGAGAGCGTCCTCGATGCGGAGTTTCTTTTCCTTCATTTCGGTTTCGGTAGCAGCACCAACCTTGAGTACAGCTACGCCGCCGGAGAGCTTTGCGAGTCTTTCGTGGAGCTTCTCGCGGTCGAAATCGGAAGTGGTGGTTTCGATAGCGTTCTTAACCTGGCTGATGCGAGCCTTGATTGCATCGGTATCGCCTGCGCCGCCAACGATGATGGTGTTTTCCTTGTTAACCTTAACCTGTCTTGCACGGCCGAGCTGGTGGATCTGGGTGTCCTTAAGGTCAAGGCCGAGATCGTCGCAGATAACCTCACCGCCGGTGAGAGTTGCGATGTCGCGGAGCATTTCCTTACGTCTGTCGCCAAAGCCGGGAGCCTTTACAGCTACGCAAACGAATGTGCCGCGCAGCTTATTGAGTACGAGAGTGGTAAGAGCCTCGCCCTCAACGTCCTCTGCGATGATAAGGAGCTTCTTGCCTGCCTGAACGATCTGCTCAAGAACAGGGAGAATTTCCTGGATATTGCTGATCTTCTTCTCGGTGATAAGGATGAGAGCGTCGTCGATAACAGCTTCCATCTTATCTGTATCGGTTGCCATGTAGGGAGAGAGGTAACCGCGGTCAAACTGCATACCCTCAACAACCTCGCAGTATGTTTCTGCGGACTTGGATTCTTCAACGGTGATAACGCCGTCGGAGGTTACCTTTTCCATAGCATCAGCGATAAGCTGACCGATAACCTCGTCGCCGGAGGAAACAGTACCTACACGTGCGATATCTGCGGTGCCCTTAACCTTGGCGGAGTTTGCAACAAGACCTGCAACAGCCTTGTCAACTGCCTTCTGGATACCCTTGCGGATAACGATGGGGTTAGCGCCTGCAGCAACGTTCTTCATACCCTCGTTGATGAATGCCTGAGCGAGAAGAGTTGCGGTGGTTGTACCGTCGCCGGCAGCGTCGTTGGTCTTGGTTGCAACCTCACGAACGAGCTGTGCGCCCATATTCTGTGCTGCATCCTCAAGCTCGATTTCCTTTGCGATGGTAACGCCGTCATTGGTAATCAGGGGTGCGCCGAATTTCTTCTCTAAAACCACGTTTCTGCCCTTGGGGCCCATGGTGATCTTAACAGTGTTAGCAAGCTTGTCA
>JAZTXD010000155.1:0-1704 GCA_045636265.1 Candidatus Flemingiibacterium sp. | reverse complement strand
TCCCCTCGCGCCGCTTCGCTACCCCTCCCCTACAGAAAAATAACGCCAACCGAGGCGGTGGAATCTCGGGCGGACCTAGAGATGTTTGTCCTACCGTGCAGCAATTGTAGGGACCGGCGTCCTCGACGGTCCGAGAAAGGTATCAATTATCGCAAAGGGCTTTTTCGAGAGTCTTTGGTGACTGTTACTTTGCTTGAATTTTATTCTTTGTAAATCGGACCGTCGAGGACTGTACAGTGTAGTATGATAGTATACAGGTAGTGCAAGATGATTGTATACAGTTTTGTGATATAATTAAAGGCAAGAAGAAGACCGAAAAGGAGGTTGTTCGAATGCCTTGGAAGGACAAAACTGTGGAAGAATTAAGAAAAGAATTTGTGGAAGCAGCAAAGACCACGAGAAACTTCAGCTCGCTCTGTCGTGAGTTCGGCATAAGCCGAAAAACAGGCTACAAATGGGTAGAGCGAAACAATCAAACATGCTCAATGTCAGACCGAAGTCATGCGCCGTTTCATATTCCCGGCAGGACTACCGCCGAGATTGAGGAAGCAATCCTGCGAGTGCGGGCAGATAATCCCGAATGGGGAGCAAAAACCATTTTGAAGGTGCTTGAAAATAACGGATATACCAACTTACCATGCATAAGGACGGCAAACAATATCTTGCAAAGAAACGGCTGCATAAGTGAAACGGAATCACAAAAACGCAAGGAGTTTTTGAGGTTTCAAAGAGAACATTGCAACGAGCTTTGGCAAACCGATTTCAAAGGAGATTTTCTTTTGCTTGATGGTACACGTTGCTTTCCTCTTGACATCATAGACGACTGCTCTCGTTTTTGTCTATGTATAGATGCCAAGAAAAAAGCAGGTGGAATCATTCCTTCGTTCGAGGCGGTTTTTAAGGAATATGGACTTCCGAAGGCTATTTTATCCGACAATGGCGGTGCATTCGCGGGTTTTAAGGGCGGTTATACACTCTTTGAGCGGTGGCTGATGGATTTGGATATACTCCCGATCCACGGTCGCCCTCTACACCCTCAAACACAAGGAAAGATAGAACGGTTTCATCGTACGATGAAGAACGAGCTTCTTAAACGAACCGCATTTATTGATCTTGCCGACGCAGATAAGCACCTTAAGGAATGGCGTACAAAGTACAATGAGGTCAGACCGCACGAGGCGATAGATTTGAGATGCCCTGCGGACGTCTACATACCGAGCGAGAGGAAATATCCTAAAACAATAAAGCCGTATGAATACAGCGGATTGCACCGAACTCTCAAGGTGAATTTCAAAGGTTATCTAAGATTTGACAGCAAGGTGTTTTACCTGAGTGAATCTATGATGGGAGCAGAATTGGAGTTGCGTCCGGAAGGCGCGGATTTTGCATCACTCTGCTACCGCAACTACAAGATCGCGGAGATCGATCTTCGAACGGAGCAGCTGCTCAACCGCCGCATTTCGCGTCTTGATTGAACCGCGCACCGCTTTTGGAAGCCTCTCTCCGCTACGCTCCGTTCGGCTTCCAAAAGCATAAAGATTGAACATAAAATGTGTATACAATCCTCTTGCACAATTGTTTACAATCTTGCTCTTGACAGAGGACGCCGGTCCCTACAGTACAGAATTCCATTCCCTCGCGGTTTGTGTCCACATTCAAAAGATTTTGTAATAAGGAATAAGTCGGATCGTAGCCATGTCGTTC
>JAZTXD010000154.1:0-1465 GCA_045636265.1 Candidatus Flemingiibacterium sp. | reverse complement strand
CTCACAGAACCACATGGCTACGATCCGACTTCCCAGATTTTTGTTCTTGAACAACACTTAGGGCACGTCATAATGATACCTCCATACAAAACCGTGATAAATCGCTGCTGAATTGCATGCGCGATAGATGTTTTTCTCGCTGCCTAAAACGGCATCAGCCGCTTGCTTGGCGTTTTTGAAAACCTTGATTATCTCTCCAGCGCGATTACGCTGCTCGATTTCGCGAGTGAGCTTCTTTTTCTGCGCGACTTCTTTTCTGTGGTTATAGCACGTCCACGAACAGTAGTAACCGTAGCGGTCTCTGTATATGTGCTGGGGAGCGGGAACGAATATTTTCCCGCATTTGCGACAACAAACTTCAATCATGGCTTATAACCTCGCGTTAAAATATTTCTTGGTGCCGCCCATATAAATGACCGGCGTATCTTTGCTGGTGGGCTTGAATTCGGCCGCCTCGCCATATCCGCCGTAACTCAGATTGGCTGCCGTATTTACGAACAGTTTATCCACAAAAGCCACAGTGCTGTTTTTGGCATCCGTGCGGTGATAGCCCTGCTTCAAGATCATGGGCAAGTGGGTGTGCGAGTGAATGTAAATATCGGCGTCAATGATGCTTGCCATTTCCGCCAAGCGGTTGGCTTTAGAGCCTTCCTTGCGCCCGCCACTTCCGCTGCCGTGCAGAACATACACGGTATAGCACATCATGCGGTATTTACCGCTGCCGTTGGTTTCCTTTTTGCCGCAGGCATCCTGACCGAAGCGGATAAAGAGCAGAGCAGAGGTGGGCGTGTACTTGGCACCCAGCCCCAGCTGATTGGCAAGCAACTGCGAGAGATTGATGCCCTCTCGCTGATATGTACGATTCTCGTGGTTGCCGTGGGTAATGAGCAGGATCTTGTGCTTAATAGGCTCAAAAATCTCGACCGCGCATGCAAGCTGCAACATGGGATTGAACTCCTGCGCGTAGATATCCCCGATGCTTGTCCGCGTGGCATTGTCAATAATGTCGCCGTTGAGAATGCAGTACGCGCCCTCGGTATCGCGTACGTGCTCGATGCGCGCCTGCAAGCGCTTGAGGTCGCAATGCTCGTCACCGATATGCTCGTCTGCGAAAACGTGCAGTTCAATCTGCCTCAGTTCTCTCGGCAAATCTATTTTAAGAACTTTCATAATTCCTCCTTTATAGTCAATCGGCTCCGTAGTCTTCTACTTCGGCCGTTCTGTAACCGTTCAGGACGCAGGCTTCGCAATAGCTGTGTCCGTCAATTTCATAATATTCGTCGCCGTCATAGATCGGCTCACCGCACTCGCGGCACAAGGCAAATACCGGCGGTTCGGGTGCATTTGGGCACCGCGAATCGCAAGGGCTTCTTAAACAAAGATCGCACATTACTTTTTTCTCCTTCCGGCTGTGTAATAAGCAAGGGCTATCAATGCAATGACTGAGAATATCAGTCCTAATAAA
>JAZTXD010000153.1:0-10104 GCA_045636265.1 Candidatus Flemingiibacterium sp. | reverse complement strand
AACCCACGTAGGGGCGGATTTTATGTCCGCCCTTATTTTTATTACAAACAACCGGTGTGGGCAAGCCCCATACTATATGTATATCTTGGCATCCCTTGTAGGGACAGGCAGAATTGCGCTATGCGCAATTCTTTCCGACTGTCCGTTACCGCCATAACCCTCATCAGTCGCCATACGGCGACAGCTTCCCCCAAGGGAAGCCTTTCAAGAAAGAATGCGTCTTTTTGCCCTCCCTTGAGGGAGGGTGTCGGCGTAGCCGGCGGGTGAGGGTTTCTTACCAAATAAAATTTCAGCCCCACCGTTTGGTGGGGCTGTTCCCTTTTATGCATTTTCTATCGACACAACATCAAAGCCGAGATCCTCAACCGTTTCCCGAAGCTTCGCATCCTCGACATCCGCCCCCTCGACAATCGCGATTCCCTCCGGAAGCTTTGCATCCGCCTTGAGTCCGAGTGCCGCGAGCGCGTTGGTAACGCGGGTTAAGCAGTGCGAGCAGTGCATGCCTTCGATTTTAATTATCTTCTTCATAGCTCTATCTCCTTATATCTTTAATTTTCACTCTGTACAGCCGCAGAGCGTTGGTTACAACAAACAGCGACGAAAGGCTCATAGCCGCCGCGCCTATCATGGGACTTAACATTATCCCAAATCCCGACAGAACACCTGCCGCCACGGGTATTCCAAGCGTGTTGTAGAAAAACGCCCAGAACAGATTTTGCTTTATATTCCTCATCGTGCGCCGCGAATATTCAATAACCGCAGGAACGTCCGCGAGGTCATTTTTCATGAGGACAATGTCCGCCGAATCAATGGCAACATCAGCACCCGAGCCTATCGCAATGCCGACATCGGCACGTGTGAGCGCCGGCGAATCGTTGATGCCGTCACCGACAAATGCAACACGTCCCCCGCCCATTCTTGCGGCAACCTCGCGCTCCTTATCCGCCGGAAGTACCTCTGACACAACATCCGTCACGCCAACATTTTTGGCTATAGCCTCGGCGGTTCGCTTGTTATCTCCGGTAAGCATCAT
Organism: Candidatus Flemingiibacterium sp.; assembly: GCA_045636265.1. GTDB lineage: Bacteria > Bacillota > Clostridia > Oscillospirales > CAG-272 > Flemingiibacterium. Next base: position 9,071 of record JAZTXD010000153.1, on the reverse strand, counting down.
CACCGACACGCCCATTTCATCAAGCCTTGCAATTGCCTCTTTTGACGTGGATTTCACCTTATCTGCAACTGCTATAATGCCGATGAACTTACCGTCATAGGCAAACAGCATAGGAGTCTTCGCTTCACCTGCAAGGGATGCGAGAACAGCCGCTGCCCCGGTAATGTCAATCCCCTGCTCGCTCATAAACGCCGCATTTCCGCCAAACGCCGGCTTCCCGTCAATCACCGCGCGCACGCCTCGGCCTGATACAGCGGCAAAGTCGCTTGTATTCTTCGGAGAAATGCCTTTCTGGGAGCAATGCTCGCGTATCGCCTCGGCAAGCGGATGCTCGCTCGATGCCTCAAGCGATGCCGCCAGCGTGAGAAGCATATCCTCATCGTCGGATACAACGTCAGTCACGGACGGCTTACCCTCGGTGACCGTGCCGGTCTTATCGAGGATAACCGTTTTAACTGAGTGAAGCACTTCAAGCGCCTCGGCACTCTTTATTAGTACACCCCGCTCCGCCATTCTTCCGATAGCAACCGTCACCGCCACGGGTGTGGCCAGTCCCAGCGCACACGGACACGATATAACAAGCACGGATATCGCGCATGACAGCGCAAAATCAAAGCTTCTGCCAAGCATAAGCCACACGGCGAGTGTAATAACAGCAACCGACATAACCGCCGGAACAAAAATGCCGCTGACCTTGTCGGCAAGCTTGGCAACGGGTGCCTTTGTTGCGCCGGCTTGGCGCACAAGCTCTATTATCTTCGCAAGCGAAGTCTGCGAGCCAACCTTTTCGGCGCGGTATTTAAAGCTTCCGTTTTTGTTGATAGTCGCGCAAATAACAGCATCTCCGACCATTTTCTCCACCGGCATGGATTCGCCCGTGAGCATGGACTCATCAATGCTTGACGCGCCCTCAACAATAACTCCGTCAGCCGGCAATGACTGTCCCGGGCGAATGATTATGATGTCGCCCACAACAAGCTCGGCTGTTTTTATTTCCACTTCCCGTCCGCCGCGCAAAACAAAAGCGGTGTCCGGCGCAAGCTTCAAAAGGCGTTCAACAGCCGCTCCGGTTTTATTTTTGCTCCGCTCCTCTAAAAATTTACCCACAGTCACAAGCGTGAGTATCATCGCCGCAGACTCAAAATACAAATTTTCGCGGTAATAGTCAACAAGCGCCATGTCGCCGTGACCGAGTCCGTGACCTATCATGAATATTGCGATAACGCCGTATACCAGCGCCGCTCCGGAACCGGTCGCCACAAGCGAATCCATATTCGGTGAGCGGTGAACGAGCGCTTTAAATCCAACCGCGTAAAATTTGCGGTTCAGAAAAACAATCGGAAGAGTTAAGAGAAACTGTGCAAAAGCAAATGTGAGCGCATTTTCTGTGCCGTGAAATATATGCGGCGTGGGCAGTCCCACCATGTGCCCCATTGTGAGATACATAAGCACAGCCAAAAATCCGAGCGACACAAACAGGCGTATTTTCATTTCGCGCGGCACCGAAGACTCGGTGCGTTCCGGCTTTTCGGCGGCTTCCGACTTTGGCTCATCTGTCACCATTGATGCCGAAAATCCCGCCTTGGCTACAGCTGTGCAAATCTTCTCTGCTATATCCGCCACACCGTCGTCAACATCCGCAACAAGCGTTTTTGCAAGCAGGTTTACACTTGCTTCGTTTACTCCGTCAATACGGCGCGTAACACGCTCCACGGAAGCAGAGCACGCAGCACAGCTCATTCCCTCTACAGTGAATTTAAGTTTCATTCTGCATCCTTTTTCTTGAAAATAAGTAGCTTGCTGGCTATATAATTAATAACCACAGTAAGCACCGTAACCGGTATTTTCGCTATAACTTCTTTTACAGACACAACGTCAACAAGCAGCCACAAAAGCGCCGTTTCGATAACGCCGGAGCCAATACGTACACTTACAAACTGCCAAACTTGCCTGAAAAGTCCCTCACGTGTAACATCCTTGTCCTTGAATACAAAAATCTTGTTTACAACAAAAGCAAATATTACAGCAAACACCCAGGAAAATATCTGTGCGACAATATAGTGTGCCTTTAAGAAAAGGAGCGCATAGTACGTGGCAAAGCTCACAACGGTTGTGAGTCCGCCGAAAAAGAGATAGGATATTATTTCCCGATGTTTAATAAGCAAGCCTTTAATTTTCTCTATCAAAGCGTAAAAACTCCTCATATTTTGAAACTTCGCCGAGCATGTTTATTGCGGCAAGAAGCGCGTTTGCGGACATATTGTCGGGCAAATCGAGATATTTGCAAAGTCTTGCTCTTTTTGCTGCCGCCATTCCGGTGCCCGACAGACCGTCTGCATACATATCAGCCTTCGTAAGCTCCCGCTCCGGACGAACAACTTCTCCGCCAATCGCGAACGGCGAAAGAAGCGCCCGTATAAGCTCCGCTTCCATTCCCTCAACGCCGAGCATTCCGGCTTTTGAAGGCGTTTTCTTGCGTTTTTCTTTTCCCTCGATCTGAGGTGTGTAAAGATGAAAAACCTTGTCCTTGGGTAAAATCGAATTGAAATAATTACGTATAACAAGTCCTGCACCGTCAGAATCCGTGAGGACTATTATCCCACGCGGTGCGGCAAGGCGGCGTATAAGCGCCGCCTTTTCATGCGACGCGAAAACGCCGAATCCGTCGGTGACTATTATCTGCGCATCCGCCACCGAGCTTATTTTTATTTTATCATACTTACCTTCAACGGCTATCGGTATGTCTATTTTTAATTTTTCAGTCACTTAAAACACTTTCTTTCTTCTGTACTGCGATGCGGATACAATAAGTCTTTCGAGAAGAATGTAGTCATCAACTGCGCTTGACTTAAGCCGTGCATCCGTGTCAGCGCAAAGTCCGATAACGGCTTCAAGCGCAGTCTTCTCACAAGCCTTTGCCTTGGCCATACGAACCTTTGCCACATACGGGTGAATTCCGAGTTTTTTCGCCGCCTCGTCAGGCGTAACTCCCGCATCCGAGTAAAGGCGAAGCGAATACATATCTGAATACACCTTCGTAATACCGCCGAGTATGACCGGCGCCGCCTCACCGCGAAGCTTCATATCCGCGAGAATGTAAAACGACTTTTCAGAGTTGCCGTCGAGTATCGAATCCGCAAACTCAAACGCTCCGATTTCCTTATTGTGTGAGCAGATGAGGTCCACATCTGTTTTTTGCAGTCTGTCACGTTCCTTGCTGTGGAGATAAGCGCAAAGCTTGTTTATCTCCCCCTCAAGCGTTGTCATATCGTGACCGACTGTGTCTATGAGGTGATTGCACTCGGGAATTTCCGCCACGATTTTGTCGGACGTGAAATGCCGCTGTACCCACGATATTATGCGCGACGTGGATTCGTGTGCAAATTCCACGGGAAGCGCATATTCCGAAATCATTTTAAAAAGCGCGGACGGTGTTTTCCCCTCTCCCGGATCAAAATTTTCGGGAGTTGTGTAAATAATGAGCACCGTGTCCTCGCTCTCACTAACTGCGGCAAGCGCTGCCGCGAGCCCGTCCATATCGTCCTTCTTGCGGTATTCCGAAAAAGGCAGCTCGTAAAGCTCCACAAGCTTATAATCACTCATCATGGGCATGGTGAGAACAGCGCTCATAAGCGCATCGGGACTATAGTTATCACGGGTGAAAACGAAGTGGTTGAACGCCGCAAAATTTTCGTCGGTGCAAATCTTGTCCCTAACCGACTGAAGCTCGCGAAGCTTCAGGAAATTCTCTTCTCCGTAGAAAAGATAGGCACCGGGCTTCGGGCGCTTGAATTCTTTCTTGAAATCCTCACCCTTTATAGTTTTGTATGCCATATCATCACGCCTTTTCAACACTTATATGCATAAGCGAGCGCTGAACACAGCTTCCGCGCACCTCCATGGCATAGCTGATCTTCAGTTCACCGCCATCAGCAGTAAGCTCATTTGAAAGTGCCTCTGTGTCAACAACAAACGAAAGCATAAGCTCTCCCGCCTTCTGTATGCACTCGATGCGCTCTCCCGCCGAAAAACAGAAAGAAGTATTCACACTTCCGCTTCTCTGCATCACAACAATATCCGGCTGTGAAAGATCAAACGATATCTCGGTGGTTGCACCGAGCATCCCCGTAAGCTCCGACTCATCATAGCGAAGTACAAGCCGTCCGTCCTCAACCGAAAGCACACCGGCATAATCAACGTCAATACGCTGTGCATCGATGGCATCGAAATATTCGGGCGCGAACGGGTCTACAACGGATATATTCTTTACATAATTTTCATTCGGCGTAAAGTGTGCGGACTTTATGCCGATCATTACCTTTTTTTCCTTATTCATCTCAAAGAGTACTCCCCCAGTGAATCATTCATTAAAATTATATCACCTTTTTTTCACTCGGTCAATGGAAATTTGTAAATTATTGATACATTTGAATCTGCGAACAGTATTTGCTTCAAATAGACGCAATCTGCGTGGGAAACCTAAAAGCAAAACCATACCGAAAACGAGGAAAACCATGTACGACTACGCCATAATTTTCGAAGACGACACCACGCCGCTTGCCGCAGAGCTTTCAGAGAAGCTAAAAGCTCTCGGACTTGTCCACAGCGTCACCGATACCTTCAGCGGCGAGGTTCTTAACGCGCTCAACATATACCGAAGCGCAAATTCCATGGGGGAGCTTGATTTCTGCGAGCCGTCGGTTCTTCGCCTACTTGGAATTGAAGCCGGCGGCGACGAGCTGACGACGCTCGCAAGAACCGCCGAGTCCCTTGCTGACACGGAGCTTGAATATTACGATATATGCCGCGAAATTGTGAGTGAAAGCCGCGAGTACGGCATAACCGTTACCGAGGCGTGCGCAAGGCGCAGTTCCCTTGGCAAGCTTCCGGCAACCGTGAGTGAAGAAGCCATGCGCGCCGCGGCGTTAGCCTTCATCAACAAGTGAAAAGTCAATTTTGCGTGTTATAATATCACAGTCTTCCACGCATATTTTCACACGCTGGCCGAGCGAGAACATCACGCCGTTATCTCCAATAAGGCGGCGTGAGTTTTCGTCAAACTCATACCATCCCTCAAGCGTGTTGATTGCAACAAGTCCCTCGCAGGTGTTCTCAAGCTGAACGAACATTCCAAAGCTTGTAACAGAGCTTATTACACCGTCATACACGCACCCAATTTTATCCGACATGAATATTACTTTGTAAAGGTCCTCAATGTCACGTTCGGCATTCAGTGCGCGAAGCTCGTTTTCCGTTGAAGCATCCGCCGCATCGGCGGCAAATTCCTCATATCGCCCGATATTTTCTCCGTCAATACGGCCGTGAAGCGCAGCTTTTATGATGCGGTGAACCGCAAGGTCAGGATAACGGCGTATCGGCGAGGTAAAGTGACAGTAAAGCTCACATCCAAGTCCGAAGTGCGGCTGGTGCGACGAGGAATATTTCGCTTTCATAAGCGAGCGAAGCATTATTGGCGTAACCACCGCCGAAAGCCCACGTTCCTTTGCTTCAATTGCGACATCGCGGTAGGACGACGGAAGAATCTTACGTCTTCGAAGCGGTTTCACATCGAGTCCCAAATTATGGATAAACTCGGCAAATGTCTGTACCTTTTCCGCAGACGGCTCCTCGTGTATTCTGAACACGCACGGCAGTCCCATTGACACAAGCCAGCTCGCGGCGGCTTCATTGGCGGCAAGCATAAACTGTTCGATCAAGCGCTCCGTAACGCCGCGCTCACGCGCCACAATGTCAACAGGCATCCCCGTTTCTTTCGACAAAATTATCACAGACTCTGTTGTTTCAAGCTCGAGTGCACCGCGTTTCTGCGATTTTTCGAGAAGCTTTTCATAAAGCTCAATCATAAGCGGAAGCGGTCCGTCAAGCAGAAACTCGTATTTTTCGTAAAACTCTGACTTTTCTCCATGCTCAAGCGCATCGTTTATCTCATGGTACACTCCGCGCATCTTCGACGAAATGACTGTTTCATGAAACTCGCTCTCTATAACATTCGCGTCCGCGTCGAGATGAATCAGCACGGAGAGCGCGTTTTTGTCGCTGTCGCGGTTGAGTGAGCATACGCCGTTTGATAATTCCTCCGGCAGCATCGGCACGACCTTATCTGTAAAATAGATGCTTGTACCGCGCGCAAACGCTTCTCTGTCGAGTGCGCTTCCCTCGGTTACATAGTGAGAAACGTCGGCAATGTGTACACCGAGCAGATATCCGTCACCCTCACGCTCAAGCGATATCGCATCGTCGAAATCCTTTGCGTCTGCACCGTCTATCGTGAATATAGTCTTGTCGCGCAAGTCGAGTCTGCCCTCTGTACTGCAAGGAGCGCTTATTTCACGCGCCTCACGCAGAGTTTCATCGTCGAACCTTGTTTTGATTCCGTTTGCATAAAGTATCGCCTGATAGTTAGCCCCGTGCGACTCACTCGGACCCAGAACACGCAGAACCTTGCCCATTGCATTATCATCCGCCCTGCCGCTCGGATAACGGGTTATGCGTACGATTACCTTATCTCCATCTGCGGCGCCGTTTGCTTGTGCCGTTGGAATAGAGATCTTCATGGAAAGCTTCGGATCATCCGGATACGCGAAAACCTTTGTCTGTGCCGCTCTTACAGGCGCCTTTTTGCCCTTTCCTTTACCTTTGCCGATCTTCATTTTCACTGCGCCCTGACGAACAATTCGCAGTGTGCACACAACCTCGGTCACGGCACGGCTGATTATCTTTACCACGTCGCCCTCGCGGCTGTCGCCGCCCTGTACTCTACTTCCTTTCAACACGGAAACAAGCACACGGTCACCGTTCATCGCTCCGCGAAGATTATCGCGCGATATGAAAATATCTCCCCCGTCCTGTAAAACAAATCCAAATCCTCTCGTGGTAGCGCGAAACTCTCCGACAATATATCCGGTGTTTTGGATCAAAACGAGCTTACCGCGTTTGGTTTCGCATATTTTTCCATCACGGCAAAGCTCATCCACCGCCTGCGCGAAAAGATCGTATTCCACGATCTGAAGACCGAGTACAGCCGTAAGCTCACGCATATCCATAGGGACATAAATGTCGCCCCCGAGCGTGTCGCAAATAACCTCTTTTATTTTTTCAAGTGTGTTCATCTGTGCCATTATATCACTTCCTAAAAATCAAATAAAAACAGAAAGCCGCATGCCCTCCACAGTTATCATTAACGTGTGTATGTAAAACAATACACGTCAGCAATGTGTAGGCAAGCGGCTTTATAAATTAACAGTAATTATTCCTCGGTGCTCTCTGCAGATGTGTCTGCGGTATCAGCAGCGGTATCAGCGGTTGTATCTGCAGTATCAGCAGCGGTATCAGCGGTTGTATCTGCAGTATCAGCAGTATCAGCAGTTATGTCGCCACCGGTAACGTTCGCGATAGGATTCTGATCCTGAGCAACAAACATTACAATAACGAGCAGACAGAAAACGATCGCAACAACTGCAGTCATCTTTCCAAGCACACGGTCAATAGTCTTGCCCTTTGCTTTGCCGAAGAAAGTCTCTGCGCCACCGGAAATTACGCCGGGCATCTTATGAGACTTACTGCTCTGGAACAGAATGGAAACTACAAGAAATACTGCCGCAACGAGCAGGATTATACCGATTACAAGATCAAACATTGTTTAGTCCTCCAAAAAAATTGTTATCATTAAAACTCAGATACAGATATTGTACCACAAACAAATCGGAATTGCAAGAGGTTTTTAAAAAAATATGTAAATAATTTTTGCACAGACGGGAATTTACACTTATATATCCCCGATTATGCGGAATTGTCCAAAAAACAAAAGTCAAAATTATTCTCAAAACCCCTTGACAAGCGACTTGATTTGTGATATTATATATACGTTGCAGTCAGCAAGCATCTCATATACGGAGAGATGTCCGAGCGGTTTAAGGAGCCGGTCTTGAAAACCGGTGACTCTCGCGAGGGAGCCGTGGGTTCGAATCCCACTCTCTCCGCCATTTTGCCCTGCAAAACTGAATATCCAGTTCGGCATTTACGGAGAAGTACTCAAGTTGGCCGAAGAGGCGCCCCTGCTAAGGGTGTAGGTCGGATTTAAACCGGCGCGAGAGTTCAAATCTCTCCTTCTCCGCCAAATAAGAACCATAATTTTGATACAATCGTATCGAGTTATGGTTCTTGTTTTTTGCATCAAGAAAGTAAGCGAACACAATTTTATTGCAAAAGCGTATTAACGGTATGTATTTTACGATATCACAAAAAGTCCTTAATCTTCAAGGACTTATTCTTTTTATAGTTTGAAAATGCATTAATTTTTCACAAAATATTGTTGAAAAGTATAACAACGCATGGTATAATAAAAATTGATATAACAAACAGCAAACAGCTCACTATAATATCGTTTCACGTATGAAAGGAGTCATAATATGGGACTTATTAAAGCGGGAATTGGCGCACTCGGCGGAACACTCGCCGATCAGTGGAAGGAATTTTTCTACTGCGATTCCATTGACAAGGACGTCCTTGTCGTAAAAGGAAAAAAACAGACAACCGGTCGTTCCTCTAATACAAAGGGCCACGACAACGTCATTTCAAACGGATCGGGCATTGCCGTTGCAGACGGACAGTGCATGATAATCGTCGATCAGGGAAAAATTGTTGAAGTCTGCGCTGAGCCCGGTGAATTTACATACGACTCTTCAACTGAGCCTTCCATCTTTGCGGGAAGCCTCGGCAAGAGCATAACCGATACCTTCAAGACCGTCGGAAAGCGTTTTACGTACGGTGGCGATACCGGCAAGGATCAGAGAGTTTACTACTTCAACACAAAGGAGATAATCGACAACAAGTTCGGCACTCCTACCCCCGTTCCCTTTAGAGTCGTTGACAGAAATATCGGTCTTGATATAGACGTTTCTGTAAGATGCTCGGGAATCTATTCCTATAAAATCACAAATCCCCTTCTTTTCTATACCAACGTATGCGGAAATATTGATCAGGACTACGCAAGAAGCGAGCTTGACAATCAGCTAAAGACCGAATTTATCTCGGCGCTTCAGCCTGCTTTT
>JAZTXD010000152.1:0-14699 GCA_045636265.1 Candidatus Flemingiibacterium sp. | reverse complement strand
TGCGATATCGGAGTCGCACTTTGCCTGCTCTTTCTTGATCTCCTCAAGACGGGCAGCAAGTGCCTCGGAATCCCTCTTTAACTTTTCGGTTTCGGTACGTCTTGTGAGCATACCCGAGTCACGCTTCGCGGAACCGCCCGTAAACGAGCCGCCTGCGTTGATTATCTGACCGTCGAGCGTAACAACGCGGACCTTGTAGCCGGTTGCCTTTGCCATAACCGCACCGTTGTCGATGTTATCGAACACGACAGTGGAGCCGAGTACGTTTCTGATGACTCCCGCAAACTTCTCGTCAAACTCGATAAGCTTATCCGCCGTACCGAGGTATCCCGCATACTTTTCACATTCGGAGTCGGGAATCTGGCTGTAGCGCGGCTTCATTGAGCTTATGGGATAGAACGTAGCTCTGCCGGCATTCTTTTCCTTGAGGTAACGGATAGCCGCCTTTGCGGTGTTTTCATCGTCAACGATGATGTTCTGTATATTGGCACCGAGTGCCGTTTCGATAGCAAGCGTATACTTCGCGCTCACGTTTATAAGGCGCGACACCGGACCGTAAATCCTGCCGCTCTTCGCGTCCACATCCGAAACTCGCGACGTGCCGCTGATATGCCCGGCTTCGTATTCGCTCATAACAAAGCGAACACTCTGCGCATATCCCTCGAAAAGCTCCTCCATACGGCGAATTGCATCGATTCTGTGCTTCTTCGCCGTATATTCGAGATAAACCTCGTTTGATTTATCAATAAGCTCCTGCTTCTGGTTTTTGAGCTTATCAATATCAGCCGACATTTTGTTTGACTGTTCTGCAAGCGCATCGCTCTTTTTCTTGTAGTCTGCAATCACACGCTCGGCTTTCTCGGCACGTGCAGACAGCATGTCAATGCTCTCGTTATACTTCGAAATCTCCTCGGCAAGTGACTCTGCGCGATCGCCCTCGCTCTTCTCTGTTGTATCAAGCACAGACAGACGGATTTTGAGGTCAACGAGTTTGTCCTCGCCACCCTTAAGCTCTGCAAGCTGTGAGTCAAGCTTCTCGCGAAGCTCGTCACGAAGAGTACGCGATGCCTCTGTTTTTGCTTCAAGCTCGGCAAGCTCACGTGCGATCTTCTCCGCCGCTTCTTTGGTTAGATCGAGTGCGGCTTTCTTTTCACAAAGCGCCGCATCAAGCTGTGCGTGACGCTCGGCAAAGCGAGCCTTTGCCTCTGCCTTCTGCTCTATAAGAATCTTACGGTGGGAAATATCGTTTTCAGTAAGTCGGAGCTTGCTGTCAAGCTCATGCTCGGCATTTCGTGTACCTTCGATCTCCGACTGCAGCTGCTCATACTTATACTTCGATTCCTGCGATGCCTCGAAAATGCGCTCGTTCTGTGCTTCAAGCGATTCAAGCGATTCGGTAACGATATCAAGCTCGTTCTTTGCAAGCTTCAGCTTATCCTCTGCTTCCTTTAAGTCCGCGGACAGCTTGTCCATGTCGTATATCCAGAGCGAAACATCGTCGCGCTTCTTTATTTCAAAATATTCAAGGTACTTCTTCGCCTTTTCGGATTCTCTCTCAAGCGGACCAACTCGTCCCTCAAGCTCGGACATTATATCGCGAAGACGCGTTAAATTATCGTCAACGGACGCGAGCTTATGCTCCGCCTCCTCTTTCTTATAGCGATACTTGGATATTCCCGCCGCTTCCTCAAATATTGTTCTGCGGTCCTCGCTTTTCTTTGAGAGCATCTCGGCAATTCGTCCCTGACCGATAACGGAATAGCCCTCTCGGCCGACACCCGTATTCATGAAAAGCTCATGTATATCGCGAAGTCTTACGGGCTTGCGGTTGATAAAATATTCACTCTCTCCCTTACGGTAGTAACGGCGTGTGACAGACACCTCGTCAAACGCTATATCCATCTGGCGGTCAGAGTTGTCAAACGTTACCGTAACCTCGGCAAAATTCATCTGCTTTCGGTTGTCGGTTCCGCCGAATATTACGTCCTCCATCTTGGTTCCGCGTATCTGTCTTGAAGATACCTCGCCAAGTACCCATCTCATAGCGTCCGATATGTTAGACTTTCCGCTTCCGTTCGGTCCTACAACCACAGTCGCTCCCCGGTCGAACTTCAGTACAGTGCGGTCGGGAAAGGACTTGAAACCGAACAGCTCAAGTGATTTTAAGTACATATTTGTGTTTCTCCTTTCCCTGATTTTTTGGGGGTACGATTTTTTCGCTTTCTTGAAAGAAAGCTTGGCAAAGAACTTTATAAACGCATTCGCTAAAGATTCTTCGCATAAACGTTTTTTGCGTCTTGTAGGGACAGGCGTCCTCGACTGTCCGCCAGCGTGTATGTCACCCTCATCAGTCGCCTAACGGCGACAGCTTCTCCCAAGAGAAGCCTATTATGTAAGAATTGAACCGCAATTGCCTTCCCTTGGGGGAAGGTGGCACGCCAAAGGCGTGACGGATGAGGGTCACACCCAAATCTCCACGCTATACTTCTCCATGCCCTCGCGCTCTATAATCTTAACACTCCGCACGCCGTACTCGGCGCAAAGCTTTTCTTTGTTTTCTCTCTTTTGTCCCGACACCTTTGAAACCTCGCCGGGTGAACAGTAAACTGTGATATCACGCCCCGATATTTTATCGGCAAGCGAATGTGCCTTTATAAAATCGCGCATCATATCATAATAAAGCCGCGAGTACACCATTTCGCCAAATGCGCTGTGATACGCTCCGCCGACCATTGTTCCCTCTTCAAAGAGGTTGTCCGCGGCGCAAAGTCCAAGCCGTATCACGGGGATATCATGCCCTGTGAACACCCGAAGGACTGCCGCCGAGCGCTCAATTGCCCCATCCATTGAAAGCGGCATGTAATCGCCGCGCTGCGTCATATCGGCAAGCTCTGTTTCGCAGAAGACGACCGTAGGGTATATTCTCGCCGCATCGCATCCGAGCGCCACGATTTCTTTTGCGGTGTTCACCTCGTCCTCGCGCGTGGACTCGGGCAGTCCTATCATCATCTGCCCCACAAGATTAAATCCGCGGGACTTGATAAGTCTGCACGCCGCTCTTGCCGTGTCTGCACTGTGACCGCGCTTTGTGGCGGTAAGGACCTTGTCGCTCATGCTCTGAAGTCCAAGCTCTATATCGGTAACGCCGTGGCGCGCCAATATGTCGAGTATTTCCTCATCGATGTAATCGGGACGGGTTGACAGTCTGACTCCGCAAACCTTGCCGGAATCGATATGTTCCTTGGCAAGAGAGAGCAGATAGAGCATATCATCTCTGTCAATGCCGGTGAACGAGCCGCCGAAAAAGGCTATTTCCGCCTCGGTTACTTCGCCGTCAACGGTTGACAGCTCATTTTCAAGCTCGCCCCGGACTGTATGTATGTCAAATTTAAGCTTACCCGAAATGCGCCGCTGATTGCAGAACACACACGAGTTCGGGCATCCCAGATGCGGGATGAACACGGGAACATTTTTATGTTTCATCGGTCACCGAACAGTATAAGAGCTTCCTTTGCCGCCATTTGCTCGGCTTCTCTCTTGCTCTTGCCCTTGCCGTGACCTATCACGTTGCTGTTGAGTCTTGCCTCCACGCTGAATATTTTCGCGTGGTCGGGACCTTCCTCGCCGACAAGCACATATTCGAGCCGCTCGCCCTGCTCCTGCTGAACTATCTGCTGAAGCAAGGTTTTGTAGTCCTTGTTCTTGCCGTTTTCCACAAACTGCTTTATTTCGGGAATAACCCTCGGCATGAGGAACCTTTCCACAGCTTCGCGTGAACCGGAATCGAGATATATGGATGCAAGCAGCGCTTCAAACGCATCCGCGAGTATTGACACACGCTCTCTGCCGTTACTTAATTCCTCGCCGTGACCGAGGCGCATATATTTTCCAAGTCCAAGGTCAAGCGCAAGCTTACCGAGTGTTTTCTCGCATACCGCGCTGGCGCGAATTCTCGTAAGGTCGCCCTCCGGAGTGTCCGGATAATGCTTATAGAGATAATCGCTCACGATTATGGACAGCACCGAATCCCCGAGAAACTCAAGGCGCTCGTTATATTCCACATTCTCGCCCTTTGACTTACATTCGTTGGCATAAGACGAATGTGTCAGCGCCGCCAAAAGCCGCGACCTGTCGCTATAAGTATATCCTATAAGCTCCTCAAACGCCTCCATAGACAGCGGAAGCTTTTCCATCAATCATCATCCTTTTCGTCAGTTGTGGTATCACTTGAAACCATGGCACGTATACACTCGAGAGCACGCGCTCCCATAGCTTCTCCACGCGCCTTTTTGCCGCCCTTTACCTTTACGCCAAGCGGCGAAACAAGTCCGAAATTAGCATTCATCGGCTGGAAGTTTTCAACTCCCTCGTCGCTGATATAGGATGCGAGCGAACCGATCACGCTCTCTCTCGGGAAAGAGATGCTATCCATACCAAGCGCGTATCTCGCGGCGTTAAGTCCTGCCACTAGTCCGCTCGATGCCGACTCAACATATCCCTCAACGCCGGTCATCTGTCCGGCGAAGAAAAGTCCGGGACGGGAGCGCATCATATATGTGCCGTCGAGTAATTTCGGGGAATTCATAAACGTATTTCTGTGCATCACGCCGTAGCGCAGAAACTCTGCATTTTCAAGACCCGGTATCATGCCAAACACACGCTTTTGCTCCGGGAACTTGAGATGTGTCTGGAAGCCAACGATGTTGTACATCGACTTCTCGGCATTTTCCTGGCGAAGCTGAACTATTGCATACGCTTCACCGCCGGTCTGCGGTACAGTGATGCCCACAGGCTTCATGGGACCGAAAAGCAGTGTGTCGTGTCCGCGCTTTGCCATGACCTCAACGGGCATACAGCCCTCGAACACCTTAAGCTGCCCCGCCTTGTCGAAATCCTTAAGCTCCGCTTCCTCGGCGCTTATAAGCGCCTCCCAGAATTTATCATATTCTTCCTTGGTGAACGGGCAGTTTATATACGATGCCTCGCCCTTCCCGTATCTCGAAGCGTAGAATGCCTTTGACATATCTATCGACTCAAAGCTCACAATGGGAGCCGCGGCATCGAAGAAGCTTAAATAATCGTTTCCGATAAGCTCGCCGATAGACGCTGACAGCGCCTCGGACGTAAGCGGTCCGGATGCGATAACCGTTATTCCCTCGGGAATTTCGGTGACCTCGCCCTCGACAACTTCCACGAGGGGGTGGTTTTTAAGCTTGTCGGTAATATATTTTGAGAACAGCTCGCGGTCAACCGCGAGTGCACTTCCTGCCGGCACCTCACACGCATACGCCGCCTCGATTATGAGTGAGCCGAGGAGCTTCATCTCCTCTTTGAGCACACCGACAGCGTTTGAGAGCATATTCGAGCGAAGCGAATTCGAGCAAACAAGCTCGGCAAAGCCGTCCGAGTGGTGGGCGGGGGAATATTTGTGAGGCTTCATTTCAAAAAGCCGTACGCGAACTCCAAGGCTCACCGCCTGCCACGCCGCCTCGCATCCCGCGAGTCCTGCACCGACAATGTTTATCGTGGGAATATTACTGCTCGTCATTTACTTCAACTTCCCTCTTATAGCCGCATCCGTCCTTCTTACAGATAAGAAGCGCCTTGCCTTTCTTTCTGTAAAGCATCTCGCCGCAGTCGGGGCATTTTTCTCCAACGGGCATATCCCACGAGGAGAACGAACACTCGGGATATTTCTCGCAGCTGTAGAATACGGAACGGTTCTTACCCTTCTTGATTACAACCTTTGCTCCGCAAATAGGACACGCAACACCGGTTTCCTTTGTGATCTGGCGTGTAACCTTACACTCGGGATAGTTTGAGCAGGCATAGAAGCTTCCGAATCTGCCGGTACGCAGTACCATGGGCTTGCCGCACTTCTCGCACACCATATCGGTTACGGGTGCCTTCTCTTTTTCCGGCTCGCTCTCTTTGGTAAGCGGCTTTGTATTTTTGCATGCGGGATAGTTGGGACAAGCAGCAAATTTGCCGAAGCGTCCGTTCTTAACAACCATCTTGGAGCCGCACTTCTCGCATATGATATCCGTTTCTTCAACGGGGAGCTGATATTTGGTTCTGTCAACTGTGGTTTCGGCAGTTTCAAGGCTTTTTGCGAAATCGTCATAGAAACCGTGGAGAACGCCGCTCACGGTATCAACACCGTTTGCAATTTCGTCAAGCTCGGTTTCCATATTCGCTGTAAACTCATAGTCAACAATATTCGGGAAGCTGTCAATCATCAGCTTCGTGGTTATCTCGCCAAGCTCGGTAGGCTTTAAGGACTTGCCCTCGCGAACAACATATCCGCGCGCGATGATAGTTGTTATGATCGTGGCGAATGTACTCGGACGGCCGATGCCGCGCTCTTCGAGGAATTTAACGAGCGATGCTTCGTTGTAGCGCGGCGGCGCTTCGGTGAAGTGCTGTGCCTCGTCTGTCGTGATATGCTTTAATATGTCGCCATCTTCGATCTTGGGAAGTCTTGCGCTCTTTTCGGGAGTGTCCGTGTCAGCGGCACTCTGTGCCACGTAATCCTCGGACTCCTCGTAAAGCGTCATATATCCCTGGAACTTAACCGTGTATCCGCTCGAGCGGAAGATATATCCACCGGCTTCAATATCGGCAGTAACGGTGTCAAGCTGTGCGCTGGACATCTGGCTTGCCATGAAGCGGTCCCATATAAGCTTGTAAAGACGGTACTGATCGGTGGTCAGCATCTTCTTGATCTTATCCGGCTCAAAATTAAGGTTTGAGGGACGGATAGCTTCGTGCGCATCCTGTGCGCCCTGCTTGGTTTTATATATACGGCGCTCGGTGGGATAGAACTCCTCGCCGTACTTTTCGGTGATATAAGCCTGTGCCGCATCAGCCGCCTCGTCTGCTATACGCAGTGAGTCGGTACGCATGTAGGTGATAAGACCCTGTGTACCGCCGCTTGCCGCGCCGAGGTTGATACCTTCGTAAAGCTCCTGCGCCACGCGCATGGTGCGCTGCGACTGGAAGCCAAGGCGTCTTGATGCTTCCTGCTGGAGCGTGGACGTGGTGAAAGGCGGTGCGGGGTTCTTTATTCTTATAGCCTTTTTCACGGACTTAACAGCAAAATCCTTGCCGTCCACAGCCTCAACGACCTTCATGGTCTGCGCTTCATTCTGAAGTGCTATCTTGCCTGTGGCATCGCCGTGGAATTTAGCCTTGATCTTACCGCGGCTCTTGTTTTCAAGCGTTACGTCAACAGTCCAGTACTCCTCGGGAACAAATGCACGTATCTCCTCCTCGCGCTCAACGAGGATTCTGGTTGCAACAGACTGCACACGTCCTGCAGAAAGGCCGCTCTTTATGGTCTTCCAGAGGAACGGACTCAACTTGTAGCCCACGATACGGTCAAGAATACGTCTTGCCTGCTGGGAGTTTACAAGTCCCATGTCAATATCACGCGGAGTTTTCATTCCTGCCTTTACGGCTTTTTTCGTGATTTCGTTGAATGTGACACGCCTCACTTTTTCCTTGGGAAGTCCAAGTGTTTCCGAAAGGTGCCACGCTATAGCCTCGCCCTCGCGGTCAGGGTCCGTTGCGAGGAAGACTTTGTCTGCGTTTTTCGCGTCTTTTTTAAGAGCCTTTATTAAATCGCCTTTTCCGCGGATATTGATATACTTTGCGGAAAAATCGTTGTCAACATCAATACCGAGTGTGCTCTTGGGAAGGTCGCGGATGTGACCTGTGCATCCGACTACCTTATAGCCGGAGCCGAGGTATCCTTTAACGGTTCCTGCCTTCGTGGGCGACTCCATTATTACGAGATTTGCCATATAATGAATATTCTCCTTAAGAAATTTATCAGATTATTTTTTTGTAAAGTCCGCCGGGAAGCGACTGTACAGCGCAGTAAAGCTCAAGCATCGTGAGCGCGGCAAGGACATCCTTTGCATCAAGTCCTGCCTCAACTATTTTGTCAACACTCACGGCTTGCCCCTCGGGCATCGCGTCAAACACACGCCGCTGTTTGTCATCCATAAGTTTCACAACGTCGGCTCTGTCCGGTGCATCCTCGACTTTGGCAGGCTCGGGCGCTTTCTTTTCGAGTGCCTTGCGAGCCTTGGGAGCGTTTGCGCTCTCCGCCTTATAATCCACCGGTTTCGGAATATCGGGAATCTGACGCTTCGCCGAAATTCTTATTCTGGGGATTTCCACCGGCGCCTGCTTATCCTGCATTCTTGTGGATATCGGCTTGTTTTCCGGCATAACGGGCGGCATGTGGTTGTATTCGTATCTGAGATACTTCTCACCCTTGACTATACGTTCGATTTTGTTAAGATCAAACCTATCCGCGAAATCCTCGATAATATCCTCGGCGCAGGTAACAGCCTTCGCGCCGTCACGGATGAGTCTGTTTGTTCCAACACTGTTCGGTGCGCCGACATTGCCCGGCACAGCGTAAACGCGCCGTCCCTGGTCGCTTGCGCATCTCGCGGTTATGAGTGCTCCGCTCTTGGCATCGCCCTCAACCACTAAAACGGCATCCGAAAGTCCGCTGATAATTCGGTTGCGTATCGGGAAGTTTTTGCCATACGGCGGAGTGTTCGGCTCAAACTCGCTTATCACCATACCGTGAGAAGCGATGTAGTCGAGCATTTCCTTGTTCTTCGCGGGATACGGGACATTAACGCCCGAGCCGAGAACCGCCACGGTGGGCTCTTCCATAAACACCGCGGTATTATTTGCGGCGGAATCTATACCGTATGCCGCACCGCTTATAACAAGTGCACCGTGTGCGATAAGCTGACGTGCGAGCGTGAATGTCATATGCTTTCCGTAGCCGGACATGCTTCGGGTTCCGACAATACCCACGCAGAAAAGATCGTTGATATTCTCGATTATTCCGCGCATGTAGAGTACAATGGGTTTATTGTAGAGTGACTGGAGTCGTTTCGGATAATTCTCCGATGCACACGATACGACTCTGATGCCGTTCATAAAGCAGAACTCAAGAGTTTGCTCGGCACGGGTGAGGTCATGATTTGAGAGGCGGCGGATAAACTGCTCACTGCAATCCTTGCACGCAGAGAGCTGTTCATATGACGCCTCGTATATCTCACGTGCGCCGCCCGGGAAATGCTCCAGAAGCCGTACAGCGTCAACACCGCCGGCGCCGTTCTTCTGCGCGAGCCACACCCAGTATATAATGTCCTTCATATTATTTTTCCTCTCTCGCAAAATTTATGCGGGATATATAGATATATATATAAATGCGCACAAGCAGTACGCCAAAGTATACACTATAATAGTATACCTCTATTTGCCACAAAATGCAAGAGGTTTTTTCATTATTTTGAAAATTTTCTTTTAATAAGGAAGAAATATTTTTTGTATACTATGTGGGTGGTGGTCGGCGCTCCCCGGAGCGCCGGGATTTTGCGTAAAAGAGGGGATGTACAACCAACTGCGTAGGTTTTACATCCCCTCTTAAACTCCCCTGCTTTCCTTGCCGGCGCCGGAGGCGCTCCTCTGCGCTCAAAAAAGATTCGCGCCGGTCAGTGCGAACATGCCGCCCACATTATAGGCACCGTCCTATCCCACCAACTGATAGAGTGGAGCGGTATCTTGCGGTACCGCTTCACAGCGCGAATCTTCTTTTGAGCGCGAGTCGGGCGCAAGGGAAAAGTGAGGGTTTCAAAAGGGAGAGGAAAACCGCAGGTTGTCCTCTCCCTTTTGATATTACGCGCATGGCGATGCGCAACATCGCCCCTACTTCACTTTAAGCGCGAGCACCGCTCGCTCATCCGGCGTGACATACGCCGTATAATTGGTGCTGTACGTAACAAATCCCGGCTTTGAGCCGCTCGGCTTTCGAATATTCTTTATAAGCGTGTAGTCAACGGGGACATTTACCCCCTCCGACACCTTGGAATGATACGCCGCTATCATTGCCGCCTCGGTGAAGTCCACCTCGGACGGCTCCTCACCCTCACAGAGCATCACAACGTGCGAGCCGGGCTGATTTTTCACATGGAACCAATAATCGCTCTTTGCAGCAACACGTGTTGTGAGATAATCGTTCTGGTGATTGTTTTTGCCGCAGAGAATCTTGTATCCGCCGCTTGACTTAAACTCCATAAGCTTCGGCGCGGACATTTTCTTCGGCGAATAATTCTTCATTCTCGAAGCATATCCGGACCCGTGAAGCTCGGCACGTATCTCCAAAATGTCGCTTTCACTCTCCGCGCGAGTGAGCGAATCGAACACCGTGTAGATATACAGAAGCTCCGCCTCGGCAAGCTTTATCTGCTTGGCAAGCTCAATTTCTGCTGTTTTGGACTTGTTGTATTTCTTATAGTATTTCTGCGCATTCTGCTGCGGTGTCATACGCTTGTCAAGCGGTATTTCTACAGTCGGACAGTCGTCCTCGTAGTAGTTTTCGAGGACGGCAAGCTCCATGCCGCGCGAGAGGCGGTATATGTTGCCAGTGATAAGGTCGCCCCACAGCTTGTATTTTTCCTTGTCGGCACAGGAGAGAAGGTCCTGCTTCTGGAGCGCCAGCTTCTTTTGAAGACGCGTTTCCGCGTTTGTGAGAAGTCGGAAAATGTCCGCTGTACGCTGGCGTATTCTCTCCGCTCGGTCACGTCTGCCGAAATATTCGTCGAGCAGTACGCCGAAGTCGGAAAGGCGCTTGACCTCGAAGTCCGAGCCGTATTCAAGTGGCTCAAAGAAAAGATACTCCACCGGCTTGCCGTTCTTGTCGGATATGAGCCACGGCTCATATTTTTGCTCGTTTATAACGCTTGCAACAAACGAAAAGCTCTCCCAAAGTCGCTCGGCATCACATTCTGTGAGCAAAGTGTCAACCGCACCGCTTGCGCGGCAGACTATCTCCCGTGACACCACCGGCGCAAAGCCGTAGAAGCTTGAGAGAATAAACTTATCCGCAGGTACATCCCCCGCCGCGCCAAGCGCCGCCATGAACGCATCCCTGTCTGCCGTTATCGGCGAGAGCTTCTTCTGCTCGGGCGGAAGCTCATACGGAAATCCCGGCAGAATTTGCCTTACATTGCTCGTTGCAAGATCAATTATTTTAAGCGCGCTCATAACCTTTTTCTCATGGTTTAAAAGGATAATATTGCTGTATTTGCCCATGGTTTCGGTTACGAGATATTTCTTTGTTTCAAAGCCCATTTCGTCGTATGAGTCAAACTCAAACTCCACCGCTCGCTCGAATCCGAGCTGTGTCACCGCAGATACTCTCGCGCCCGTCAGATGCTTGCGAAGCAGCATACAGAACATAGGCGGTGTCATGGGATTTTCTTTGACTGTGGATGTAATATTGAAATGCGGATTGTTCGTGCCCGACGAGAGCACAAGGCGCATATTCTCGCGTCCGAGATGCAGTAAAAGCACAATTTCGTCGCGCTCGGGCTGAGTAACCTTCTCAACGCGTGCGCCCTTTATGCGTATGTCAAGCTCGTGCGTGACCGCGCTGACCATTCCGGCGTCAAATGCCATGTTTTTTCTCCTTATAATCGTGTTGTCGGTGTGTGCGAATCTTTTTGTGTTACCCTCACCCGGCGGCTTTGCCGCCACCCTCCCCCAAGGGAGGGCAAATGTGGTTTTGATTTCACTTAATAGGCTTCCCTTGGGGGAAGCTGTCGCCGTAAGGCGACTGATGAGGGTTACATCCCTTTCAGCATGCAAACCCGACAATATAAATTTTCTTCGCTGTAATCCTGCCGCCAACACTCTCGGCAAGCTTTACCGATGCGGTGTTTCCCGATGCACATTCATACGTCACAGTATGCCCCATACGGCAAAGCTCATTTGTGAGCGCCCGGACACATGCCGCGCCAAGTCCGCGTCTGCGGTAATCTTCTGCCGTGTCAACGCCTATCTCTATTTCCTCGGGCGAATCGCTGTCAACGGGTACTCCCGTATTGGCAAGCGCCGCGATATTGCCGTCGACTATAGCGGCATAAATGATGTATCCCCCGTCAAGAAGTCCGTCGATATCCGTTTCGGTGAGGTCACTATACTTACGAGGCGACTGCAAGCGGATAATGCGCTCGTCCGTCGGCGCATCCGACGGTGTGAGCGTGTAGACCGTGTAGTAATCCTCGCAGTCCGGACTTATAGAAAAGCCGTGCGCATCCAGGAAAGTCTCAAAGCGCTCCGCGAGCCACGCAGTCGCGTCAGGGGCGAACATCGCTTGCTCACTCTCGCCGTAAAGCGATGTGAACTCGCGAACTATCTGCTCTGCCGCTGGGTAATATTCGATATCCGCAACCCCATCGTGAAACGCAATCTCAAGCGGTACGGCGACCTCGCCGCCCTCCAGCCACGATTCCTCACGTGCGGTATATTTTATAGAAAAGCTGTCAGATTTCATAAATTCTCCGAAAAGCGTAATATACTATAATTTTATCGCATCGGGCGCGGTTTGTCAAGTGCATGTGATTACGGTACATTCTTTACCTATTTTCTCGCAGTATTTTATAACAGATAATGTGCCTTTAGATTTTCCATCCCAAAATGCAAGTACCATGTCGGAATATTCTACTATTTGCTTGTTTCGCACAATAGGTGCTGCTCTGCCGAATTTATTATATTCCGGCAAGAACTCTGTTAGCTTAATATCGTTTTTGATGGCGTATTGTGCGGCACATTTGTCTATGCCCACAGCACCCCCGGAAACAATCTCATCACAATCCTTTGACAAATATTCCCCTAAATTATCTACAGTAACCGTTCTTGAACCTATAATTGCAACTTTCATGAAAACGCACCTCCTAAAATTCAGTATACTTGTTTTAAGTATACTATCAACATTATAGCATAAAATAATCTTAAAATATACTTAATATAAGATTGTTTACAATTTTTTGGAGGTATTCGCCATGAGAAACAAAAACAACAAGCATTTGGGTATAGAAATTGATGCCGAGCTTCACTATAAGCTTAAGTATTTGGCAGAGTATGAGGGCAGATCAATGAACGGTGAAATATTATTTTTAGTGCGCGATGCCATTCGTAATTTTGAAAAAATTAACGGTGTAATTGAAGTCCCAAAAACAGATGCATAACTCTTCCGCATCCAAAAAATCCCCTTATACACGTGCGGATTTTATTCTATTTGCTTATTGCATGAGGGGCAATTTTGTAGTATAATGGTAGTATGGTTCAATGTTGCAAAGAGGTGAAGATATGCGCGACGACACAAAGAAAATACTCGCAGTGCACGATTTGTCCTGCTTTGGACGCTGTGCGCTCACTGTAATAATCCCGGCGCTCTCCGCTATGGAAGCGCAGGTAATACCGTTGCCCACCGCGCTTTTGTCAACCCACACGGGCGGATTTTATGACATGACCTTCACCGACCTTTCCGACACCATGACACCGGCACTTGAACATTACAAGTCGCTCGCCCTTACCTTTGACGCTATCTACACGGGCTTTCTCGGAAGCGCCGGTCAGATCGACACAGTGTCACACGCCATCGAGCTTTTCGGCAAGGATACTCTTATCCTCGTAGACCCCGTAATGGGCGACGACGGCAAGGTGTACCAGACGTACACAAGAGAAATGTGCAAGCGCATGCAGGAGCTTTGCCATAAGGCGGACATCCTCACGCCGAATTTAACCGAAGCATATCTTCTTTGCGATGAAGAGTACCGCGAGAGCATGTCAATGTCGCCCGAGGATGCGCTCCTTGAGGTACAGCGTTTAAGACGTGTACTCACTGAACGCTACAACGTAAAGAAGCTCGCGATAACCGGCATCGAGCTTGCTAACGACCACATAGCAACGTTGTCCTACGACAGTACAAACACCGAGCGCCAGAGCGTGCACACGCTCCACCGCATCAAAAACGGCTATCCGGGAACAGGCGATCTCTTCGCATCCGTCCTGCTCGGACGTGTGCTTGACGGCGAGGATTTTCACAAGGCTGTGGAATTTGCCGGAAGCGTTGTGGCGGATATCATATCCGACACGGCGAAATATGACACTGAGCGCCGTGAGGGTTTAAGGCTCGAAAAAAATCTGTACAAACTGAAAAAACAATAAAAAGGAGAACTTATTATGTCAGCACCAAAATATAACCGCGCAAAGCTATTAACTCTTGCCGCTGTGCTCGGAGCACTCATTTTCGTCGCAACGGCATATCTGCCGCGAATCCCGATTCCCGGCGGTATGGGATATGTACATATCGGCGACGCATTTTTATATCTCGCTGCCGCAATTCTGCCGATGCCGTATGCAATGGCGGCGGGAGCAATCGGCGCCGGACTTGCCGATGTGGTAACAGGCTTTGCGATTTACGCTCCCGGCACAATTATAATAAAAGCGGCATGCGTACCGTTCTTCACCTCAAAGAAAAATAAGCTTCTGTGCGCACGCAACATCACCGCGCTTGTACCCGGTGCTGCCATTTGCGTTGGCGGCTACTATATTTACGAAGCGCTTATATACACAAGCTTCATCACCCCCGCCGCGAACCTCCTGTTCAATCTTGTGCAGGGCGTTGCAAGTGCCATTATATTCGTAATCATGGCGTTTCTGTTTGACAGATTCAAGCTTGGGGAGCAGATTTCACGATGATATTTACCGCCGTCCGTTATTCGGACGGCGGTTTTGTGTTCGGCGGCTTTGCCGCCGAGATTACGCATAAAAGAGGGGATAGACAACCAGCTGCGCAGGTTTCTACCCCCTCTTAGACT
>JAZTXD010000151.1:0-4154 GCA_045636265.1 Candidatus Flemingiibacterium sp. | reverse complement strand
AAAAGCGGTGGGAGGGCTCGATGATAACGATGCTCTTAAAGCAGTTTCGCTCTATCCGAAATGGAGAGAGGGCGTTAAGTTGGAGGACGGTGCGCGTGTGCGCTTCGGGGAAAAGCTCTACAAGGTCAAGGATGGCGGTGCGCATACGACTCAAGCGGATTGGACGCCTGATGTGGCGACGAGCTTATTTGAGGAAGTGTGCGAAAGTGCTGCCGGTACGCTTGACAATCCCATTCCGTACAGCGGCAATATGACGCTCGAGGAGGGCAAGCATTACGCGCAAAACGGTGTGACATACCGTTGCTTCCGTGACACGGGCGCGGCTGTGTATCATGCTTTGGCCGAGCTTGTGGGAATTTACGTGGAATATGCGGGGGAGGTGTAAAGGGTGACGAACGTACTTATAGCAGTCCTCTCGACGAGCGTTGGCGCGGCTGTGGCTACGGGAATTATGAGCATTATTCTCTACAAGCTCAAACGCGCTGACAGCAAATCGGATGAGAAGGAAGAAAAAGAGGATGTCACAAAGACAGCGCTTCGCTATATGATGCTTTTTATAATCAGACAGCAGGCAACGGAGTTCATAAGGGACGGCAAAATAACATGGGAGAACAGAAAGATGCTGCACAAGTGGCACGATCTTTACCATAATGGTCTTGACGGCAACGGAGATGCGGATCTTCTCATGGGCGACATAAACGAGCTTCCGCTCGATATGAAAGGAGAGGAATAAATGAAAGGAATAGACGTTTCTACGATACAAGGCAACATCAATTGGACGAAGGTTGCCGCGGACGGTGTCAAGTTTGCTATGATAAAGGCGACACAGGGGCGAGGAGAGGGCGCGGCTACGCGACTTCTCAAACGCTTCACGGACTCCAAATTCAAGAAGAACATCGTTGAAGCTTCAAGCGCCGGGATGGCGTGCGGCGTATATCATTATCTGACGGCACAGACTGTAGAGGAAGCGAAGGCAGAGGCGGCATATTTCATCGGCGTAATCGCGCCGTACAAGAAGCATATCACGCTTTGGGCGGCGGTTGACGTGGAGAGCGTGCCGTATCTGTCGAAGCTTGGCAAGTATGAGCTTGCGAAGATCGTGCGTGCGTTTATGGACGCGGTTCGCGCGGCAGGGTACAAGCCTATGCTTTACACGAATCCAAACTATCTTACATACAGACTTCCTGCCGGGGAGTTTAACAGCGACGAGATATGGCTTGCCCACTATAATGTGAAACAGCCGATGCAGGTACCGAACACCCAAATGTGGCAGTACGGCACGGGTAAGGTTAACGGTGTATCCGGTGCTGTTGATATGAACGAGGGATATTTCAATGAGGCTGTGTGCGCTATAGCGAAGCTTGGCACGCTTGGCATTATCAACACTCCCGAGTATTGGTATAACCATTACGGGGACATACAGTACCTTGATCTGCTTCTCGCTCGTTCGGCGAACTGCATTAAAAAGGTTGGTGCGGCATGCGCGACGCTCGATGCGGCACTCGACAGACTCGTGAAGCGTGGCATCATCAACACGCCCGAGTATTGGCAGAAGAATGCCGACAAGGTGCTGTATCTGCCGGAGCTTATATGCAAGCTCGGTGGTAGCGTATGAGATTTCTCAAGCGAGTGCTTGTGTCGGTGCTTATATTCACGGCGTGCTATCTCGTGTATATAGCGACGTTGCAGGCATTCACGGGATATGATTACACTGCGGCGTATGCGGCGGGCGGTGCGTCCGGATGCGTGGAGCTGATCCTCTGCGCGCTCATCAAGCGCGAGGAAAATAAGCAAAATAAAAAATCGGCAAAAGCCGAAGATGGAGGTGTGTATGAAGATAATAACATTTCTTATTGAAAACTGGAGCTTTATTCTTTTGATCGCTCTTGCAGTGGCGGCGGTGGTTTTCGCTGTGTTCAAGCGCAATAAATCCGTGGTGATGCGTATGCTCGTTGCGCTCGTTACCGAAGCCGAGAAAGAGTTCGGCGGCGGTACCGGTTCGCTCAAGCTCGCGAGCGTGATAGGGATTATATATCCGAAGCTCCCCACGATCGTCAAGACATTTATCACGGACAAGATGCTTGTTAAGTGGATCGAGGATGCATTGAAGCGAGCAAAAGAGGAATGGGAAAAGAATGGCGAGATTGCGAAGTATATAAAGTCTGCAGAGGGATGATAGAAAACCGCCGCCTCGTATATCGGGGCGGCGGTTTATTATAATAAGTTGCACTATGTGCCGCCGTATTGGCTGATGATGATCTGCGCAAGCTTGGGGTTGGTATTCTTTATTTTTACCGGGTACTGAAGTCTTTTCTCATAAATCCACATCAGCAGTTACCTCCAACATTGTTAGCTTCGGGCTCCCACGGCCACGGACCCTCTATCCAGCTCCAGACGTTGTACACTTCGTCATTGTCACCGTCGCTGCAGCTGCAGCTGTTACATGTGCACGGACTGAAGTTGCCGCCGTCATTGCGTCTGCCGCCATAGTTGCCGCCGCCGCAGTTGCTGTCATGGATGCCGCGAGCACCATTCCTGCAGCCACAGCCGTTTTCGCGTGCCATGGTGTGGGTGTTTCTGCCGCAGTCACAACCGCTTTCGCGCACGGACTCGCGAGTGTTATTGCCGCATCCGCAGTCATTCTCGCGTGCTGCATTTCGCGTATCCGTGATGTGGCACGCATAGTTGCACTTGCCGTCCATCGCGGCGCACAGCGCTTTGTATTTTGCGAATGCTGCCGCATCATCGGGGTGAGTGTCAAGATATAATCTTAACTCCCACGCCGCGAAGGGAAGTGAATACTCATTCATATTATCCTGCTTCATCTCTTGCATCCTCCTGTAACGGTTTTGCCTGCGAAAGGTTTATCAAGCTCAGGGTACAGTGTGCCGCGGATCAAAGCAAGCTCGGGCTCATATATCTTGTCAAGCTCCTGACGGCGCACATATGCCATAGCCAGCGGAAAGCTGTCGCCAAGGTGTGCGTCATTGAAGGGGCGTGTTGTTTTCTCTGTCAAATGACCATCTTCCTTCCTGATATTTTGGCGGCGCTTGTTCGCCGCCTAATATGATTATATGGAAATACTTTGGCTGTGTTAAATTAAGATAACCTCAAAAATGCTTTGGCGGCGTACTTTTCGCTCTATTGTACATGCTTTGGCACAAAGAATTTTGTATACACCCGAAAATATTTTTTGTTTGGTGACTATGTCACAGAATTATATTTTGACAAGTGGTACAATATAATCACAGAAGGCTTAACAGTAAGCCCTGATGTAAACTTTAAATTTTGAAAGGAATAAATAAAATGTCAGTATTAAATGTTACAAAAGCTAATTTTGATGAGGTTAAGAACAGCGAAAAAACCGTACTTCTCGATTTCTTCGCAGATTGGTGCGGTCCCTGCAGAATGGTGTCTCCGCTCGTTGACGAGATTGCAGAGGAAAATCCGCAGTTTTTAGTGGGTAAGGTAAACGTTGACAACGAGCCTGAGCTTGCGGGACAGTTCGGCGTTATGAGCATCCCCACACTCGTTGTTATGAGAGGCGGCGAGGTGGTTACCACTGTTACCGGTGCTCGCCCCAAGGAGCAGATCCTTGAACTGCTCGAAAAATAAACGCACACAACCCTCGGAGGCATTATGGAACACCTTTATGATACAGTTGTAATAGGCGGCGGCGCCGCAGGTTACACCGCGGCACTGTACGCGGTGCGCGCGGGGCTTGATACGCTGGTTATTGAAAAAATGTCGGTGGGCGGTCAGATGATACTGACCGGGGATATCGAAAATTATCCCGGATTCAGCGACGGAATTGACGGCTTTGAGCTTGCCATGAAGATGCAGGCCGGTGCGGAGCGTTTCGGCACCGAAACAAAATACGGCGAGGTCAAGTCGGTAAAATTTGACGGCGCAGTAAAGGAAATAGTTACGGACAACGGCACATATCTTGCCAGAACCGTTATTATAGCAACCGGCGCACAGCCGCGCGAGCTTGGTGTCCCCGGCGAGCGAGAGCTTACCGGAAGAGGCGTTCACTACTGCGCTCACTGTGACGGACGCTTCTATAAGAATAAGACTACCGTCGTAGTCGGCGGCGGAAACTCCGCTGTATCAGCGGCACTGTATCTTGCGCGTTTTGCCAAAAAGGTCATACT
>JAZTXD010000150.1:0-23784 GCA_045636265.1 Candidatus Flemingiibacterium sp. | reverse complement strand
TTCCAAGATATGCCTCTGCATCAGCCTTGAGCTTCTGAAGGATCATAGCGGAAATTTCCTGAGGGGTAAACTTCTTGTCGTCAATAGTAACCTTATAGTCGGAACCCATGTGACGCTTGATAGAAGCAACTGTACGGTCGGGGTTGGTGATAGCCTGACGCTTTGCAACCTGACCTACCATTCTCTCACCTGTCTTGGAAAAAGCGACAACGGAGGGAGTTGTGCGCGCACCCTCGGGGTTGGTGATAACTGTGGGCTCACCGCCCTCAAAAACGGATACACAAGAGTTTGTAGTACCTAAATCTATACCGATAATCTTTCCCATGATAATTTTCTCCTTTATAAATGTGTTGGTTTATATGTTTATTTAGCCAATGTTAGTTGGCAACCTTTACAAGTGCTTCACGAAGGATTCTATCACCCTTCTTGTATCCCTTCTGGAATACTTCTACAATTTCATTTTCCCCAAAATTCTCATCGTCAATGTGCATCATCGCGTTGTGTATCTGAGGGTCAAACTGTTCACCTTTCGCTCCGAATTCGGAAACTCCGATTCTCTCAAGTGACTCCTTTGCGCTTTTGAAAATAAGCTGTATACCGTCCGCAAGCTGTGCTCCGTCGCTGTATGCCGCCGCGCGCTCTAAATTGTCAAGCACCGGAAGTATTGCCGACAGCGCATCAGCATATGCATCGGCATACACGCCCTCGCGCTCCTTTGCGCTTCTTCTGCGGAAGTTGTCATACTCTGCCGCCGTGCGAAGGTATTTGTCCTGCACCTCGGCAAGCTGTTCGTTAGCTTTATTCAGGGCATCCTTTGTTTCGGTAAGCTCCGCTGTCAGCTTTTTGTTTTCATCTTTGAGTGACTTATCTTTCTTGTTCTTTGGCGTTTCGTCGGTTGCGCCGCCCTCGGTTTCGCTGAGGATTTCATTAAACTTATCCTCGACCTCACCGGCTTCCGCCTTTACTTTATCTTCTGCCACTGTTTATTCCTCCTTATCTTCTCCCGCCCCGAGCAAATCATCCGGCCCAATGAGGCTGCTGATATTCTTTGACATGTAATCCACAAGCGTTACTACCTTTGAGTAATCCATTCGCCGCGGGCCTATAACGCCTATAGCTCCAATGACCTGATCTCCGGACTTTAGTGTTCTGAAGATCAGCGAGGAGTTGTTCATAACCTCAACGGCGTTTTCCGAACCGATATATACGTTTGTGTGATCGGTAATATCCGTTGTGAGCGCTTCTCTAAGGTCGTCCTGCTTATCAAACAGTCCGAGCATATCGCGCACACTGTCGATACTTGAATATTCCGGGTAGTTGAGGAGATTGTTTACTCCGTCAAACATAAGCTCGCTGTCATCGTTTTCACCAACCGTTTCGTAGATGATACTGATTATCGGCGGTATGAGCTTGTCACCGTCCGGAATCCTCTTTTGCATATTGAGCATTACGGGAAGCGTGATGCTGTCCATATCAAGTCCGCATACACATTCGTTGAGGAGCAATGTAAGCCGCTCCAGCGTTTCATGCGTTATCTCAAATCCGAGGCGCACCTGACGTGTCTTTACGCTTCCGCTTGAGGTAAGCATCACAAGCACAAAATTCTGCGGTGAGAGATACATAGTGTCAAAGCGAGCTATCGTTTGCTTTGAGGGGGTTCGTTTCAACGCAACACCCGTGTAGTTAGTGAGCATACTCATCAGCTTTGTTGCTCGGTCAAGTATTCTGTCAAGCTCGGCACTCTTGAGTGCATGCAGCTTGTTAAGCTCACCAAGCTCCGCCTGAGTCATGCGGTACTGCTGCATAAGCTGGTCCACATAAAATCTGTAGCCAAGCTCTGACGGTACACGTCCCGATGATGTATGCGGCTGTTCGAGGTATCCCATTTCCTCAAGCTCTGCCATTTCGTTTCTGATAGTAGCAGACGAAAAGGCTATCTGCTTATACTGCGTAAGATATTTGGAACCGACCGGCTCTCCGAGGTTGATATGCGTGTCTATTATCGCTTTGAGTATCGCTTTTTTGCGCTCCGATAAATCTCTACTGTTCGGCAGCACGCATATCACTCCTTTTTCACATCTTTTTGGGTTGCGTTTAGCACTCTTTGTTCTCGAGTGCTAAATCTGTATATAGTATACCTCTTTGCGCCCCCAAATTCAAGACTATATCATATATTTTGTGTTAACATTTTATGAACCGATACGCACTCGCACCAAAAGAGTGCCACCAAGAATTATTACATCCTATGTCATGTTAGCTTTTCGGACGCAAATCAAAAGAGCACGCCGCATGGCGTACTCTTCTATGAATTACATCAAATATATCCCTTATCCATTTCGACAATCTCACCAATAGGTGTTCCGTCGCCGTAAAATGCCTCGTGAACCATTTCAAGTATGTCGGCACGAGCGTTTCCAAAGCCGCAGTTTGACAAAAAGATCAAATCAAAATCATCGTCAGGAAGCTGAACGTGCAGAGTTCTGAATCCGGATGAACCGCCGTTGTGCTGTATGCGGTGCTTTTTATGCCAGTCAACAATTGCACATCCGAGTCCAAACCAATTAAGCGGTGAGGGCGTGAGAATCGCCTCCCATGCCTTCTCACTGACAAGAAGCTTATGCTTTATCGCGTGATTGAGTCTGTAAAGGTCATCCGCCGTTCCGACAATATCGCCGGCACCGAACATGCTGCCAAATCCCTTGGGTACTCTCACAAGCTTTCCGTCTACAAGATCGTGTCCGCTTACTCTGTTCGGGATGTACAGATTCGGGTTATCAACCACTGTACGCTCCATTCCAAGCGGCGTGAAAACTTCTTTTTCCATATATTTTGAATAAGGTATACCCGTAATATTCTCAATAATAAGCGCCGCCGGCAGTATATTGATATTCGCATATTCGCCCTGCGTGCCCGGCTCAAAGTGCATCGGACATTTTTCGAGCTTAATGAGCGCCTCACGCGCAACATACGAATATTCACCGCTTGTTGCCTGCTGATAAAAATCCGGTATCTCACGAAATTCCGGCAGACCGCTTGTGTGGTGGAACATCATGCGCAGAGTGATTCTCTTGTCAAACCATTTCGCCTCCGGCAAATACACGGACGGATGCGCGTCAAGATCAACAAGTCCCGCATCAACGAGCTTCATTATACCGAGTATGCAAAACGGCTTGGATATCGAATAGAATGTAAACGCGGACTTATCGGTAAATTTCTCGCCCGTTTCAATATTCGCCACACCGATATCCTTTTTGTAAACTAACTTATCGCGAACTCTCACACGAAGAACGCCCATTATGCTTTCTTTTTCGCAGTAATCGTCAATCTGTTGGTCAAGTTTGGTGAAATCCATAGTAGCCCCTTCTAATATTAGTGACAGTTATTATTCCACTTACATTCTACCACTCATATCCCTCGAAGTCAATAGAAATTGTTTATTGCATCTTTTGAAATAATGTTGAATTTTTTCTAATTATATGCTATAATAAGGTCACACCACAAATACATATCCGAAAGGATCATGCCATGAAAACTTTAACATGCCTTCGCTGCGGCGAGGAAATGAGATTCTTCGCGCGCGAGCGCTTACAGCTTGGAAAGACCGGATGGGTTCTCGGCGACTTGCCCAACCTCATCGCCGGAGCTCTCGAAACCAACATTTTCTACTGTCCGAAGTGCGGCAAGCTTGAATTTTATGCGGTCGATGACATCTCCGACGAAGATTCACTTCCGCAGAAGACCTGCCCTATCTGCAAGACCGTGCACGATTTCGACTATCCGAAATGCCCGAAATGTAATCATAAATATGACGATTAAAATTACACGCTCTTTTTACACCTGATACACAGCAAACCCGACGACCGATAAGGCCGCCGGGTTCTTGTTTTATTCGAGTGTTTCAAATGTCATTTTTGCGCTTGTAACAGACTCGTTGCCCTCGTTTATCTGCACCTTTGCAAAGGATTTTTCATCGCCGCGATATGTAACATCGGTAAGATTTTTTGTGTCAGTGAAAGCATTTGCATCTATGCGGTAAAGGCTCGACGGCAGAACGATCTCTGTAAGCCCTGTATTGCCGGCAAAAGCATTTTCGCGTATAACGCCCACTCCGTCCGGAACAGCAAACGAGCTTTGAGTCTTAGCTGAAGGATAGCAGATAAGTGCATTGAAATTCTTTGTATAAAGAACTCCGTCCTTTACTTCAAGCCCTGCTTTAGCATTTCCGAGCGTGAATTTTTCAAGCTTCGACGCTCCCACAAAAGCGGTTTCGTCAATACTGTAAAGCGCCTGTGTAATTACAATCTCACGGAGATTTGAGCCGTAGAACACTCTGTATCCGCCTATAGCCGTAACATCGCGCGGAATAGTGTACGATGCTTCGCTTCTTCCTATCGGATATGCAATCAGCGTTGTTTTGCCCATCAGGAGTACACCGTTCACATCGCTGAAAAATCTGTTGGAATCAGACACTGAAATATCGGTGAGATTCTTGCAGCTATAGAAAGCTCCGTTTCCAACCTCACGTACCGATTTGCCGAGGCTTACGCTGCGGGCAGAAGTATGTGCGAAAGCAAATTCTCCAACCGACACAACACCGTCTTCAACAATAATTTTGCTTATCTGTGTGCTGTATTGGCTCCACGGAGCGCCGTACTCTTCAAAATTATACATTTCACCGTTTCCGGATATTGTGAGAACCGAACCGACAAGTGTCCACTCAACACGGCTTCCGCAATCGCCTCCGGTAGAAAACGGCTCGCTGACCGTAACTGTGAACGCAACGAAAAATTCGTCAAATGTCAGCATAATCTGAACTTCTCCCGCGCTTGAAAGCACCGTGGGAGAACAAACAAATCCGCTGTCAATAATCTTCTCCGAGCCGTCCGAATATTTCACCAGTACGGATAATCCCACAGTATCAAGAGGATCTCCCACAGTATATGCTACTCTGTCGGGCAATGTTACAAGCTCTATTCCCGATACGGAAGCAGTTACAGCAACGTCAAGCACCGCCGTTTTTCCTTCATATGTGACAGTCACGCTTTGCTTTCCCACACTGCCAAATACAGTAGGACTGCAACTGTAACCCTCGGTGACCGTTTTCTCTGTTCCGTTTGAATATCTCACCGTAAGCGCAAGGCCCTGCGGTGCAAACTCCTCGCCAACGCTATAGACAGTCTTATCCGGCATTTTTGCAATGTCGATATCGGTAACAGTCACAGGAGTCGGTTTATTGACCGTAACGGCAAACGCCAACGTTTTGCCGCCGTACGATACCGTTATATTTTCTTCGCCCACATTGTTTAATACATGCGGAGTATAAGTATAGCCACTTGTGACTATTCTCTTCGTACCGTCTGAATAGTGAACTGTAAGTGAAAATCCGCTCATTGAAACAGACTGTCCTGCCTCATAGACTGTCTTGCTCGGTTTTGTACGCAAGCTTATGCGTTCAACCACGACCTCGGGCTTGTTTACAGTTATCGTAAACATTGCCTCTTTTCCCTCAAATGAAACCGTAATGTTCTGCTCACCGACGACATCCGCCACATTAGGCTCACAGACAAATCCGCTCTGTCGGCTTTCTCTCATACCGTCCGAGTAAACAAGATCAATAACAAGTCCGGTGAAATCTATCGCTTCGCCAAGTTCGAATTCTGTGCGTTCCGGCAAAGATATGATGATAATGCTTTCGATTTCCGTACTGTAGGCTTCGACGCTGTACGTCACACTGAAGTCACCGTAATTGAGCGTTATATCCTGCTTTCCGCTCTCGGTAATCTTGCTTGGCGATACAGTATATCCGCCCGAAACATGCTCAACTCTTCCCGACTCATAGGTTACAGCAAGCACAAGTCCGTTTGTGTCTACGATATCACCTATGTTATACGAGAGTCTGTCGGGAACAGAGAGTATCTCAACTCCGGCAACAGTTGTATCCGCCAGTGTCGCAGTGGTATCCTCTGCGTCCTTGTTTCTCTCGGAAATCCCCTTGACATATCCGAGTATCGGAATTGCCGCGGCAAGAAGAAGCATAAGCATAATGACAAGCGTCAAAATAAGCGTGAACGCTTTGCTCCTCTTTCTGTCATACGGATTCGCAATACGTTTTTTCTTCGACTTACGTCCACTCTGACCTTGCATTATTTTAGCCGCAGCGGTAACAGATGCCCCCGCTTCAACAGCTGTGCGGTAAGAGTCCTCATCGCAGTCACCGTCTTCGTAAAACGCATCGTCAAGAGCGTCCTCAAATGTGTATTCAGCTTGAACCCCGAAATCTTCTGCCATAATAGTATCGTTAAGATCAGCTTCTGCGGTTCCGGGGGCTTTCTGCGTATTCTTTTTCATCTGCCTCACGTTATGATAAAGCAAGGCATTTGTATCTCTTGAGGGTGTTATCTCGTCCGATACGCTAACATCTATCCCGTCAAAATACTTGGCGGCATAAACTGTCATCAGGTCTTTTTTCATACCGGAAATATCGGCATACACATCCTCATTTTGCGGCATGCACGTTTTTTTCAGAATTTGTGCAAGCTCATCTGAAAGCTCTGAAAGGACGTCCTCAAAAACTGCTTGGCTGTCCCCTCGCTCTCCGCCAGAGAGAACATACATAGCTTCTCCGAGCAGACGGATATCCCGCTCCGCATCAAAAAGCTCCTCTCCCTGTCCAAGGGTGTATATTCCGTTTTCATAAACGAAGATATTCTCTTCTGATACGGCACCGTGTGCAATATTCTCCCTTGCACACAGATCAAGCTCGGAGCAAATATCCATGCCAAGTCTGATAACCTCAATCTCCGGCAGTATATTCCCGTTTTCAAACACAGGCTTCATATCTTCATTAAAATTATCCGACATCACAACACCTCCTTTCGGTGCTTATATATCAAAGCTCGCCTATCGCCGCCGTAATAGCTCTCACCATATCGGCAAGCGGCATTGTCGGCGCGCCTTCCTTCCCCTGCCCTGTCATATACGGAACGTGTATGAATCCGACTTTCACTCGGGATTTGTCAAAATGCGCAAGAGTACTGTAAAGCAGCTCGTTGCACACATACGTTCCCGCGCTGTATGATGGTTTTGAGGGAATACCGAGCACATTTATCGCATCTACCATTTTGCGTGCCGACACAGTGGAAAAATACGCCGCAGCTCCACCTTTTAGTATAGGCTCGTCGGTGGGTTTGTAGCCGCTGTTGTCGGGAATTGCTGCATGCATAAGGTTTATCCCCACAAATTCAGGTGTAACCGCATCGCGTCCCCCCGCCTGACCGATACACAGTATGGCATCAGCACAAATCTCCTCTGCTTTTGCTATTACCGTTCGCGACGCCTCTGTGAACACCACAGGCAGACAAAGCTTTGTAAGCTCCCACTCGCCGATAACATCGCCAAGCAGACAAACAGCCTCAAATGAGGGATTTATCTCCTCGCCGCCGAAAGGCTCAAATCCGGTTATAAGAAGTTTTTTCATTTTTACTCCGTTAAATATCTTTACTAACAGTCACTGGAGCAAACGAGCCGTCCGCATGCGGACGGCTCGGCAAAAAACGAATTACTGAAGAAGCTCAAACTTATAGCCAACGCCCCAGACAGTTTTAAGTATCCACTTGTCGGAAACACCCTCAAGCTTTTCGCGAAGACGCTTAACGTGAACGTCAACGGTACGCGAGTCGCCGAGATAGTCAAAGCCCCAAACCTTGACAAGAAGCTGGTCGCGTGTGAATACGCGGTTGTAGTTGCTTGCAAGGAAATAAAGAAGTTCAAGCTCCTTCGGAGGAATGTCAACCGACTTACCGTTTAACTTAAGCTCATACTTCTGACGGGAAATTTCGATATTGTCAAACTTGATAGTTTCGTCGTCATTCATGTTGTCGTGTGCGCTGTAGCGGCGAAGCACAGCCTTTACGCGTGCGGAAAGCTCCTTGGTTTCAAAGGGCTTTACCATGAAGTCATCCGCGCCAAGCTCAAGTCCGAGAACCTTGTCGAAAACCTCTCCCTTTGCAGTGAGCATGATTATCGGCTTCGAAGACATTTCGCGAATCTCGCGACAAACCTGCCAACCGTCCTTTTTGGGAAGCATGATATCAAGCAGAACGAGATCAGGCTCATACATTTTAAAGAAGCTTACGCCCTCAGCGCCGTCGTTTGCGGTTTTCACCTCATAACCCTCATTTTCAAAATAAAGGCGGAGCAAGTCACAGATGTTAAGATCGTCGTCAATAACAAGAATTTTTGTAGCCATCGTATATATACATCCTTTCACTATATTTTTCATTGTCAGAACTGTAACAAAGTGCACAGTTTGTTGTTCACAATTTCACACTTTCGTCAAATTGTTAATTTCGTTAAGAATCTAACCAAATTCATTATATCACGTTACGAATTAAAAGTGTTTAATATTCTATGAATTTTACATAAAAATTTCAAATAAAGAACATTATGCCTTGAAAAAGCCGAACTTTAGTGGTAAAATGTAAATATCACACCATATAAACATTTTAAAAGTGAGGAATAACTATATGAAATTCCACGTTTTATGCGTCACAAGCGTTTCTGCTTGCTTTGAGCTTGATAGCACTTCCCCTTACTATTCCGAGCACGAATTCAACGTCCTGCTCGACGGCAAAGCCGCACATGCCAATGTCTGCACAAATGTATTTTCTCTCTTCGATCTTGCTCCCGATACGGAGTACTCGGTTACAGTCGGCGACTGCACGCTGAATATACACACCCTTACCGAAAGCGCATGCTTTGATGTCCGAGTTTTCGGTGCTGCCGGCGACGGCGTGACGGACGATACGGCGGCTATACAGAGCGCGATAAACGTGTGCCCCGAGAACGGACGTGTCACAGTCCCTGCAGGCACATATCTCATCCGCCCGATAACGCTCAAGTCGTATATCACTCTCGAGCTCAAAGAAGGAGCTACACTCCTCGGTGACATCTGCGAGGAGCACTATCCAATACTTCCCGGCGAAATCAAGGGCGCAGACGGCAAAGACGTCACAATAAGCTCTTGGGAAGGCACTCCGTGCGAGTGCAGACAGCCGCTCATCAGCGCATATTTCGCGAAAAACATAACGGTTGTCGGGCGCGGTATAATAGACGGCAACGCGCAGAATTCCACATGGTGGAACGATGTGAAAGCACGCAAGCTCGGACGTCCAAGACTTGTTTTCCTGAACCGATGCGAAAATGTGATCTTCCACGGTATCACGGGCAGAAATTCTGCATCGTGGAATTTCCACCCCTACTTTTCCAAAGAAATCAGCTTTCTTGATACCGCTGTCGAAGCGCCGCCAAAAAGCCCCAACACAGACGGTACGGATCCCGAATCGTGCGACGGTGTGAACTACATCGGCATGCGTTTTTCCGTAGGTGACGATGCAATCGCGATAAAATCCGGCAAGATGTATATGGGTATGAAGTATCAGACTCCCGCTATACGCCACACTGTACGCAACTGTCTTATGGAGCATGCACACGGTGCCGTGGTGCTCGGCAGTGAGATGTCCGGCGGTGTTAGAGAGCTTTGTGTCACACAGTGCTATTTTAAACATACCGACCGCGGTCTTCGCATCAAGACTCGCCGAGGACGCGGAAAACACGCCGTTATCGACGGTGTGGAGTTTTCCAATATCATAATGGAAAACGTCAAGGCGCCGCTTGTTATAAATATGTATTACTACTGTGATCCCGACGGGCACGACGAAATCGTGTGGAGCAAAGAGCCACATCCCGTTGACGATACAACACCGTATCTCGGCGCATTCACATTCCAAGATATAAGGTGCACCGACTGCGAGTGGGCAGCAGGATTTTTCTACGGTCTGCCCGAGCAGCCAATAGGAAGTGTAACGCTCGAAAACATAAGCTTTTCGTTTAAAGTCGACGCTTCACGCGGATATCCGGCGCTCATGGACTATGTTGAGCCTATGTCAAAGCACGGACTGTATTTTAACTGTGTAGATAAAGTTACCGTAAACAACGTAAAAATGACCGGACAGGACGGCGAGCGGATTACCGCCGAAAATGTCGCGGATGTAAAGGAGTAAACCAAATGAGCGAACAAAACAAACCGCTTATCATTTTTGACACGGACATGGATAGCGACTGCGATGATGCCGGTGCGCTTGCAATAATTTTCGAATATGTAAAGCGCAAAAAGGCGAAGCTTCTCGGAATTATTGCGGATGCACCGACAGCGGACTGTGCCGCATGCTGTGAGGCTTTTTGCAACTATTACGGCATTACATGCCCGATTGGCGCACTTCACAAAAGCGATTTCACCGACGAAAGAAAAAACTTTCTTGATGCTTACGAAGCACATCATGTAAAATTTTATGACCGCTCATATTCAAACGAATACGCCAAGATTCTCGGCAAGAGCGATGTGGACTATCCGTCGGCGGTCACGGTATACCGAAAGCTTCTCGCGGATGCGCCCGACAATAGCGTAACCGTTGTTTGCGTGGGACTTCTTACTGCGATGCATATGCTTCTCTTGTCGGATGCCGATGATATATCCGAGCTTTCCGGCAAGGATCTTGTCGCACGTAAAGTCAAAAATATCGTGAGCATGGGACACCCCGACACATCCGCGCCGAACTTCAACTGGAACATGGACGGCCATGCCGCAGAGAAGTTTTTCGAGCTATGCCCTGTCCCCGTGTACGTTTCCGGTGAGGGAACAGAGATTATCACCGGTCAAACAATGAGCGAAAAGTTCCCGCCCACGCATCCGATACGGAACAGCTACGACATATATATGCGCGGTCCTGCCAAGGGACGTTCGAGCTGGGACCTTATCGCGGTACTGTATGCACTCGAGCCGACAATCCCCGTACTCAAAGCCGTTCCATGCGGCACGTGTATGTACGATGAAAAAGAGGCGCGCTCGTATTGGGCGGATGGAAACAGAACAGACTATAGCATACTCATGAACTGCTCCATGGAAGAACTTGAACAGTTTCTTGAAGCACGTTTAACCGGAAATTTTTAGTTTTACAGTCCGAGTGTAAAATTTTATAAATCCTATAGACAAATCCGAGAAAATGATGTATAATAAAGTTTGTGTTATTATAATGTCAAGAAAAATCACAAGGAGATACATACCGATGAAAAAAATCAAATTCGCAGCCCTGATTCTCGCACTTATCATGATTGTGGGAACAGTGGTCGGATGCAAAAGTGAAGCTGCAAGCGTTATGACATTCAGAAACAATGTCATTGACGAAAATGAATACTGCTTCATGCTCAGCAACTATAAGGCAGTATACCTCTACAACCTTTTCGGCCTCACCGCCGACAACCCCGAAATCTGGACTTCCAAGCTCTCCGAGGATGTTACGGTAAATGACTACCTCACAGCACTAGCAGGCTCCACAGTAATGCAGACTGTCCTCTGCCTCGGTTTATTTGACGAATACGGTCTTTCCCTCTCCGATGCCGAAATGGCAAATATTGAGGTTCAGATGCAAAATTATATCACATCTGCAGGAAGCAAAGCGGCGCTCAACAACATGCTCTCCGCTTACGGCGCAAACGCCGACACCATGAAGAGCATCGTAATTGATTCGCTCAAGGTTGCCAAGCTCAAGTCTTATCTCTACGGCGAAAACGGAATTGCTGTGGCAACTGCTGAAGATAAAGATGCCTACTACAAAGAAAACTACATGCGCGCGAAGTTCATTTTCATAAGCTCACAGAAGGACTATGAATTCGACGAAAACGGAAACTACATTCTCGACGAAACTACAGGCGCATACAAGACACGTGATTTGACCGAAGAAGAGAAAACAGCGAAAAAGGCTTCGTTTGATTCTGTTGAGGCTCGCATAAATGCCGGTGAAGATTTTGACACACTCATGCGCGAGTACACCATGAACCTCGACATGACAAACTACGAAGACGGCTACTACTTCACCGCCGCATCTTCCTTCCTTGAGCAGAGTGTTGTAAGTGCAGTTTCCGAAATGGAAATTGATGAAATAAAGTCGCTCACCACCGACTCCGGCTGGTACATTATCAAGCGCTGTGAGCTTCGCGACGGTGCGTATGACGATGAAAAATACAAGGACACTATGTTCGGTGACATGATTGACAATATTCATTCACTCAAGCTCCAGAAGCTCATCGAGCCTTACGCCAACGAGGTTGTAATGGACAGAGCCATTATGGACAAGTACCCCATTGCATACTGCACTCCTAATTTCACTATCCTCACCGGTCAGATAGCCGGCTGATAATATTTAAACTAAAAGCGGATGTCCAATACGGACATCCGCTTTTTTCACCTAATAGGTGATAACGAGTTTCAAAAATCAAATTGACATAACTTCGCGTATATAGTATAATCAATGTAGAATCCAAAATAATTCAGAAAGCATGGTAGTCAATATGAAAAAGCCTAACATATCCGAGCTTACTTTAAGAGAAAAAATAGGTCAGACCGCGCTCATGCAATCTCCCCAACTTATGGCGCTTGATAACACCGCCAACTCTAAAAACCGATCGGCTGTGGGATTTATACGTTAAATCTGAACAGTACGATATCTCCGTCCTTGATAACGTACTCCTTGCCCTCGCTTCGAACAAGACCTTTTTCCTTGGCTGCAGTCATTGTTCCGCATGCCATAAGCTCGTCAAATCCGATAATCTCGGCTCTGATGAAGCCGCGCTCAAAGTCGGAGTGAATCTTACCTGCCGCCTGAGGAGCCTTTGTTCCCTTGGTAATAGTCCAAGCGCGAACCTCCTTGGGTCCGGCGGTGAGGTAGGAAATAAGTCCAAGCAGCGCATAGCTTGCTTTTATAAGGCGGTCAAGACCGCTCTCTGCAATACCGAGATCTGCTAAAAATTCTGCGCGTTCATCACCCTCAAGCTGAGCTATTTCAGCCTCAATGCCGGCGCAGATAGGCATGATCTCGGCTTTTTCGCTTGCGGCATATTCGGAAAGGCGCTGATATCCGGCATTGTCGCTCATGTCGCTTCCGATAGCATCCTCTGCTATATTCGCGGCGTAGATAACGGGCTTCATGGAAAGAAGCTGACACTCATGCATGATCGCAAGCTCGTCCTCGGTATACTCAAGCGCACGTGCACACTTGCCGTTTGCAAGTCCTTCCATAACGCGCTCGAGGAGTGCAAGCTCCTCGCCAAGGGACTTGTCGCCCTTCATCGCCTTTTTAACACGGTCGATACGGCGCTCGAGCATTTCGATATCCGCAAAGATAAGCTCCATGTTGATAGTTTCAAGGTCACGCATAGGATCGATGCTTCCGTCAACGTGGATTATGTTGGAGTCCTCAAAGCAGCGTACAACGTGAATAATAGCGTCGCACTCTCTGATGTGAGAAAGAAACTTATTACCGAGTCCCTCACCCTTTGATGCGCCCTTTACAAGACCTGCAATGTCAACGAATTCGATAACAGCGGGGGTGTATTTTTCGGGGTTGTACATCTCTGCGAGCTTATCAAGTCTTGCATCGGGAACCGCAACAACACCAACGTTGGGATCTATCGTGCAGAACGGATAGTTTGCAGACTCCGCCCCCGCATTTGTAATAGCATTAAAAAGTGTACTCTTGCCGACATTCGGCAGACCTACTATACCAAGTTTCATAACTCTATCTCCTAAAGGATTATTTTTAATTTAAAACAATTATAGTGATTATACCATATTTAGACACACTTGTCAAGGCTCTCCCTCGGGAGAGAGGCGTTTTCAGCTTGGCAAATTGTAATT
The DNA here is from genome assembly GCA_045636265.1 of Candidatus Flemingiibacterium sp. Lineage (GTDB taxonomy): Bacteria > Bacillota > Clostridia > Oscillospirales > CAG-272 > Flemingiibacterium. The sequence goes on along the minus strand of JAZTXD010000150.1, from coordinate 10,034 downwards.
TATCGTTCTTCGATCGGTGTAACTATCGGTTTTCCGTCTTTGTCCAGCAAAACCGTCAACCCACCTGAATAGCCGCTTGAATGATACAGATAATTAACGCCGGTTTCCTTGTCAACCCAAATCTCGACAGTCCCCATTCCCTGACTGTAAATCTTTTCAAATCTTTTCTCTTTAGCCATTATAGTCCCTCCGTCAAATTCTTATTTATCTTTATAGTTTCTCCGACCGCATCACAGAGCATAAAGCGGCACACGTTCCCATGCATCAACATTTACAAGACCGAGCGTACTCATCTTGATCGACGGAATAACCGTAAGGCTCACAAACGCCATGTTCATGAACGGCTCAATATTTTTCGGCACGCCGAGAGCGTAAACCGCCTCGCGCACACGCTCGTTTGCTGCCGCTATCTCCGCGCCGGAACGGTCCGTCATAAGTCCCGCTATCGGCAAACGCATGTCAGCGATAATCTCGCCGTCAACCACTACAACGCTTCCGCCAACCTCGCGAATGTGATTTGCCGCCGCCGCCATATCCGCATCGTTGCTGCCGATGACAATAATGTTATGTGAGTCATGCGACACAGATGAAGCAATAGCTCCGCGCTTCAGTCCGATACCGTTTATAAATCCGATGCCCTTATGACCGGTGTTCTTGTGGCGCTCGATCACGGCAAGCTTCAGAATATCTCTGTCTGTATCAACGCCGTTGTTTTTGTCCCAGTTTATGTCGGTTATCGCTTCTTTTGTGATAAGCTGTCCCGGGATTATCTCGATCACACGGCACTTTTTGCTTTTGGGTTCAATGTAAAAATCCTCTGCACAAAGCGGCTGTGTGTGGAATGAGTTAAGCACAATATCACAGAGCTTCTTGTCAATTTTCGGTTCGGCAATGTCCGCCATTTTGCCGCCGTCAACCACCTTCTCACCCGATGAATAAACATCGCGTACAGCCACACGCTCCAGATCGTCAAGCACCAGAATGTCCGCGCGGTAACCGGGTGCAACAGCACCCACGTTCTTGATTTCAAAACGCTGTGCCGCCTGAATTGTAGCCATTTGTATCGCCGTTACAGCGCTCTTGCCGTTCTCTGCCGCAAGGCGGATGATGTTGTCAATGTGTCCCTCTCGCATAAGGTCCGCCGGGTGACGGTCGTCCGTTACAAGCAGGCATCTGTGCGAATATTTTTCGTCGAAAAGTCCGATGAGATCTGTAAGATTTCGCGCGGCTGTTCCCTGGCGAATCATTACCCACTGACCCTTGCGTATCTTCTCTATCGCCTCGGCTTCGCATGAGCATTCATGGTCACTTGTAATACCGTAGTAGACGTACTTATCAAGATTCTTTCCGCCAAGGAACGGCGCGTGTCCGTCAATAGGCTTACCAAAACCTCTCGCATCGGAGAGCTTAGCGTGAACGGTAGCGTCGCCGTAAAGGACTCCCGGATAGTTCATCATCTCCGCAAGACCGATAACGCGCTCCTCACTATACAGCGGCGCGATATCCTCCGCCCCGAGCACAGCGCCAGTTTCGTCAAACGGTGTCGCCGGCACGCAGGACGGAATCATGAAATACACGTTCATCGGCAGATTTCTGCTTGCCTCGATCATGTAGCGAATACCGTCAACTCCGCACACGTTTGCAATCTCATGCGGGTCTGCCACGATGGATGTTGTTCCGTGGGGCATACACATTTTCGCAAGCTCCACTGGTGTGAGCATCGTACTTTCAATATGAATATGTCCATCGATAAATCCCGGGCACACATACTTGCCGGATATATCCTCAACCTTGTCTGCATCATCGGGCGTGTAATCTCCCACACCGAGTATCTTACCGTCCTCAAAAAGAACATTTGCCCTCTCAAGCTCTCCGGTAAAAACATTCACAACAGTTCCGCCATACAGTAATATCTTCATTGCCGCACCTCGCATGATTTAATATATCTTTCCTCTATTATATCAGCTTTGAGCGAAAATTTCAAGCGTTTTCGGCAAATACAAAAAGGCATCGGGAAATTTTCCCGATGCCCGATTTTATCTATAAAGTTTTTTTATAAATTCAATAAACCTTTGAGCTCCCGGCTTCATCTGCCGCTCTTTTTTGAATACAAGACTTATTTTTGTCCTGATTTCGGGACTTAATGAGATCGCCTTCACACCGTCAATACTCTGTGCCACCTCACGGAACATGAATCCTATGGCAATACGGCTTGCTATGAGCTGTTTAATCGTAGAAAGCTGTGAAGACTTATGCGCCGCAGATAGCGCGACACCGGCATCCCCAAATATCTTTTCAAGACGCTCGTTCTGGAAATATCCCTCTGAAAAGAGCACAAGCGGCTCCCCTTCAAGAAGCTTCGGCGTTACCTTTTCGGCATCGGACAGTCTGTGTCCGTCCCACACACAGCACACCGTTTCAAATGTGCGCACCGGCACCGTGAGATATTCGTTTCCAAAATCCCGTTCGTGCGGAAGGAGGGCAACATCTATAAGATTATCGTCAATAAGGCGAAGCAGCTCCTCACGGCTTCCCTCTTTCGTGGACAGCACTATATCCGAGTGACTTTCATCAAGCGCCGACAGTATTTGCGGAAGCAGAATTGCACCTGCCATTGGCGGTATGCCAAGCTTCACTCCCGACGCACCGCGTCCGAGGTCACGCAGTGTGTCCTCCACGTCCTTTGCGTGATCAAGTAAACTGCTTGCAAGACTGTAAAGTTCCTCGCCCTCTTTGGTGAGAGTAAATCCCGTTCGGTCACGCTTAAAAAACGTGCACCCAAACTCCTTTTCGAGATTCTTTATGGCAACCGATACCGACGGCTGCGACACGTGAAGCTCCTCGCACGCCAACGATATATTCTTATATTTGCATGCGCTCCTGAAATAATAGAGCTGTTGCAGTGTCATAGCCTTATCCGAGCTTTCTGATAACCTCTGCGCCAACCTCGGATGTTGTCGCCGTACCGTTCATATCGGGCGTGAGAACCTTGCCATCAACCATGATTTCTTCAATAATATCAATGAGTCTGTCTGCCCACTTCTTGTATCCGAAATGCTCGAGCATCTGGCTTACCGACCATACGGTAGCAAGCGGATTTGCCTTGCCCTGTCCCGCAATGTCGGGAGCAGAGCCGTGGATCGGCTCAAACATGGACGGATAGTCGCCCTCGGGGTTGATGTTGGCGCCAGCCGCGAGTCCCATACCGCCGGAAATAGCCGCACCGAGGTCGGTGAGAATATCTCCGAAAAGATTGGAGGTTACAACGATCTGGAAACGTCCCGGATCCTTTACCATAAACATGCTCGCCGCGTCAACAAGGTATGAATATGTTTTTACATCGGGATACTCTTCTCCGACTTCCTTGAATATCTGATCCCAGAATACCATGGAATAGTTAAGCGCATTTCCCTTGCTTATGCTTGTGAGTGTCTTCTTTTCCTTTCTTGCAAGCTCGTATGCGTAGCGGATTACACGCTCGCATCCGCGTCTTGAGAATACGCCGTCCTGGATAACAACTTCGTTGGGCTTGCCCTTAAAGAGCCAGCTTCCGCTTCCGGCATACTCACCCTCGCTGTTCTCGCGAACGAAAAGCATGTCAATATCCTCGCGCTTTACATCCTTAAGAGGACACGGAGCGCCCTTTAAAAGCTTAACCGGACGCAGATTTATATACTGGTCAAAGCTCTTTCTTATAACGAGAAGCAAATCCCAGAGCGAGATGTGGTCCGGCACGCCGGGATATCCCACAGCGCCGAGGAAAATTGCGTCAAACTTCTTGAGGGTTTCAATGCCGTCCTCTGCCATCATTCTTCCGTTTTCGAGGTAATATTCGCATCCCCACGGAAATTCGGTGAACTCAAACTCAAAACTGCCGTCGATCTCGGCAATTCTCTTCAATATTTTGACGCCCTCTCCGATAACCTCGGGACCTATGCCGTCACCGGCGATAACTGCTATTTTATGCTTTGTCATAGTCAAGTCATCCTTTCGTTTTTTTTACAGTATACCACGTTTTGTGTTATTTGTAAAGAACAAAAAAGCTATCGAGTTATAGTTTTTGTTTATAACATATTTTACACGATCATTGTCATTTTGTATTTTATGGGCGACATTCCCATCTGCGCCTTGAAGATTCTGCTGTAATACGACGCGCTTGTGAACCCTACCGATTGAGCTATCTGCTCTATTGAAAGCTCACACTTTCGCATAAGCTCTATGGAGCGCTCAACTCTCCTCTGCTTTATATAATCGTTGACAGTACAGTGAAACAGCTCGTGAAAATTCTTGTAAAGGACACTTTTTGATATATGCGTACTTTTCGTTATCATATCTATCGAGAGCTCTTTTTCAAGATTGCGGTCGATAAAATCAAGCACCTTCTGTATGCTGTGAGAAAAGCTCGGTCCCAGCATATTTTCAAGCAGCAGATACTTTGCAAGCATTTCCGCAATATTTGCCACACTGTTCACCTTTTCCATAGTGAATGACGGGATTTGCTCGTAATATTTTTTTATCTCCGCGCTGTTTTTTTCTCCCTTACCCGGCACAAAATCCGCATCGTCACAGTCGAGCTTTATTCTGCCGAATATTATGTATCCGATGATAATATCATCATATAAAAGCGGAATTACAACGTTGAGAAGCCCCGCGTGGCAGATGCCCATTTCGGTTTTTTTGCTCTCGCTGCTCTTTTTAATGAGCATTTCATCCGAGAGCATACAACGCTGTTTTTTCTGCGCTGTTCCCTGAAGCGCCAGACAGTATGGGATGTTTTGCTTTGTGTGCTCACACACATGAGAAAAGTCCGGGCGCAGGAGCTGTATGTCAATGCCCGTGGCATTGTAAAAATCGCCGAGAGCCATACTGATTTTCTGAATATCGTAGTTTATTACCATAGCCGTTTTACCGCCTTTTTTACGAAAATATCGCTACCATAATTATACCTCTGCACCTATGTTTTTGTCAATATCTTTCGCAAAAAAGGAATATATTTAAAAAAATCGGGAACCCTGCCCCTTTTAATTTGTGTTTGTATCTGCTATAATAATAGTGTAGGAAATATATTAAGGAGGACTCTTTTTACATGCAAAAGGAAATACTTCTTTTAAACAAGCGCATACTCGTTGACGAAAGTCCTGTACTCCTGTCATACGCGCCGGATGAAAATTTCCGTGAAGTGTGGGATGACAAAGGCGGCACATGGACTTATGAGGACGGTTATCTTGTAGGAAGCGAACCCGATAACAAGGGCGGAATATTACTCTCGAGGCAGCGTTTTGAAAAGGATGTAATGTTCAGCTTCACGATATCAAGCGTCCTGCCGGCAACGAGAGATCTCAACGCCGTATACTCTGTAACGTGGGATGATGAGATAAACTATCTAAAAAAGGGCTACATATCCGGTGTTAACGGCTGGTACGACCACAAGTGCGGAATCGAGCGCTTCCCCGAGGATGAGCTCAGAATTCTCACCCCGCTCTACACCTACACTCCCGGCAAGGAAATACGCATCACAACGGGAGCGATCGAGGGACACAACTTCCTTATAATCGATGACAAGCTTATTCTCGAAATGGTTGACAACATGGACCCGATAGTCGGCGGTCACGTTGGCTTCTCACCGTATTCAACCAAGTTTAAGGTGAAGGACATCGAAGTACGTGAAATCAAATGGCAGTACCGCGAGCAAAGCTACCTGCCTGAATTTTAAAAAAATTTTTATTAACGGAGGAAAACAAAATGGGAAAGCAGACCACAGACTTCAGATACAACACAGGTGCCACAAGAGTACCGTGGGCGGCTGTAGGTGAAAACTACAACGTACATGACTTAATGGAAATCATCCGCTTTTTGATGCAGGGTGAGGGTAAGGAATATGACGATGCCCTCGCGGCAGTGTGGGAGCAGGTTAAAAAGCTCGACGCTCTCGCAACACCTCCCGGAAAGCTCTCTCTCGGCTCGAAGGTTGAACAGGCTGAAGCAAAGTGCAACGAGTATCTCGGCACTGACACATCCACATTCGTAACCAATGCAACCGCAGGATTTGAGATCGCATACAAGTATGCAAACCTCAAGCCCGGCGACGAGGTTATCGTTCCCGCGATCACATTCGTGGCAACCATGGCATACCCTCTCGCAGTCGGCGCAAAGCTCGTATTCGCTGACGTTGATCCCAGAACCATCAACATGGATCCCGAGGATGTAAAGCGCAAGATCACCGATAAGACCAAGATGATCGTTCCCGTACATATCGGCGGTTACCCCGTAGACCTCGAGCCTATCATGAAGATTGCAAAGGAGCGCAACATCCTCGTTCTCGAGGACGCGGCTCATGCATTCGGCGCAATGTACAAGGGCAAGAAGATCGGTACTATCGGCGATTTCGCAGCATTCTCTCTCCACGAGGTTAAGAACATCACCTCCTTCGGTGAGGGCGGTATTCTCACAACAACCGTACCGAATTTCGGTCCCGAGCTCAAGCGTGCAAGATTCCTCGGACTCGACTTCACCTGCCCGATCAAGGATTGGCTCTACAACATCACTCCCATTCAGGGTAAGGAAGCTCCCTTCGTTCCCGGCAATGCATCCACAACCGAAATTCAGGGTCTCGGACTCACTCTTCAGGTTGCAAGAAATGAGGAGATCATCGAAATCAGAAGAAAGGCTGCCGCATATCTTAACGAAAGATTCAAGGAAAACGATGCTATCATCGCGCAGGACCTCGGAAACGATGATATCAAGCCGACATTCCACCTCTACCTTCTCCAGATCGATCCCGCAAAGGCAGGCGGAGATGTTCAGATACTCAAGAAGAAGCTCGAAGAAAAGGGCGTTACACAGATTGCTCACTTCGGTCCTCTCTATCGCTTCAAGATAGTTCAGGATATGGGCTACGATTCCGACGAGATCGCAAAGACCTGTCCTGTATGCGAGGAGCTCTTCTACAAGAGATATACTCACCTTCCCCTCTACGGTCTTTCCGACGAACAGCTTGAGTATATGGCTGATGCCGTACTCGAGGCTGTGGCTGAAATGCAGCAGGGCAAGTAATCTTGGAGGAAACAACCATGAAAATAAAATGGGGCGTAATCGGATGCGGAGGAATTGCGTACAGACGTACCATTCCGGGACTGGTGCTCTCTGAAAACAGCGAGCTCGTTGCCGTTATGGACACAAATCCCACCGCCGCCGAAAACGTTAAAAATGAATTCGGAGCAAAGTACGCTTTTACAAATGAGGCTGATCTGCTTGCTCTTGACGAAATCGATGCCGTTTACATTGCAACTCCTGTTTTCTGTCACAAGAAGCAGGTTATGATGGCGGCTGACGCAAAGAAGCATATTCTTCTCGAAAAGCCTATGGGCCTTACCGTGAAGGAAGCAAAGGAAATCCGCGACTACTGTGCAAAGGCCGGTGTAAAGCTCGGCGTTGGACTCATGATGCGCTTCTCTTCCTATCATCAGGAGATCAAGAAGCTTATAGCTGACGGCGCTATCGGAGATATCGTTTCCATGCGCGCACAGCTCACCTGCTGGTATCCCGAAATCGAGGGCAACTGGCGTCAGGATAAAACCAAGTCCGGCGGCGGCGCGCTCATGGACATGGGTATACACTGTATCGACCTTCTGCAGTATATCTCGGCGCAAAAAACCGCAAGCGTATGCGCTTTTGTAGGCAACCAGACCTTCGCATACAATGCCGACGACTCTGCGGCTGTACTGCTCAAAATGGAGAGCGGTGCAACGGCGTTCGTTGATGCAAACTTCAACATCCCGGATGAAGCCGCAAAATGCCGCCTTGAGTTCTACGGAACAAAGGGCAGTATCCTCGCCCAGGGTACAATCTCCCAGGTTGAGAGCGGCGAAGTTCTCATCTGCGCTCCCGAAAACATCGGCGGATACAGCGCGATACAGAACAGAGAGGGCGACACATTCCGTCAGCTCACCGTGGAAACCGGTAACATGTACGAAAAGGAAATCACCACATTTGCAAATGCAATCATAAACGGCACAGAGCCGCCTATTGGTGCAGACGATGCAATCTTCGTACAGCAAATTTGTGAAAAAGCTTACCTCGCATCCGAGGAAAGCAAGTACATGAACGTATAAGCAAAAAATAAAACGGTCGGACACTCAAATGAGCTTGTCCGACCGTTTTTTATTTGGATTATCAGTTCCCGAGGTGCTCGAAAAACGTCTTATTTTTGAGAGCATCGAGCATAATTACCGCGCTGCTTACATTTGTTGCAAGCGGTATCTTCTGCACATCCCCAAGCCTGAGAAGCGCGGATACATCCGGCTCGTGCGGCTGTGCAGTGAGCGGATCGCGAAGGAAGATGATGAGGTCAAGCTCGCCGTTTGCAAGCATTGCGCCTATCTGCTGGTCACCGCCAAGGGGACCGCTTTTCATTCTGTGTATTGCAAGTCCGGTTTCGCCCATTATGAGTGTACCGGTTGTTCCTGTTGCGTAAAGGTCGTGGTCTGCGAGTACGTCCTTGTATGTTTTTGCAAGCTCGATTATCTCGTTTTTCTTTTTATCGTGTGCGATAAGTGCAATCTTCATTTATGTCACTCCTTATGTAAATGTGTTTACTACATATAATATTACCACAAAATATTTGCACTGTCAAGTGCAAATGCAAAACCGGACCGTCGAGGACGCCGGTACCTACGAAATATTTTTCCGCTTACAGCATACGGCGTTCTTTCTTTATATAAAATGCTGTAAAAAACGCACACTTCGCACAAAAATGTTAATAAAAGCGAAAAAAATGAAAAATTTTCATAAAACTATAGCCTTTTTGAAAAATATGTGGTATAATATACTTTGCGGTAAGTTTGTCCGTTTGTTTTTATGCCTTCGGACAGGCTTTTGCACACTTAACCGTGCCAATAATATTTATTTTATGGAGGATATACCAATGAGCAAAAAGTATTGTTACCTTTTCTCCGAGGGTAACGCAGACATGCGTGAAATCCTTGGCGGTAAGGGCGCTAACCTCGCAGAAATGACCAACATCGGTCTTCCTGTTCCCCAGGGCTTCACCATTTCCACCGAAGCCTGCACTCAGTACTACGAGGATGGCAAGCAGATCAACGATGCAATCATGGCTGAGATCATGGAATACATCGTTAAGATGGAGGGCGTAACCGGCAAGAAGTTCGGCGACCTCGAAAATCCCCTTCTCGTTTCCGTTCGTTCCGGTGCACGTGCATCCATGCCCGGTATGATGGACACCATTCTTAACCTCGGTCTTAACGAAGAGGTTGTTGAAGTTATGGCTAAGAAGTCCGGCAATGCGCGTTGGGCTTACGACTGCTACAGAAGATTTATCCAGATGTACTCCGACGTTGTTATGGAAGTTGGTAAGAAGTACTTCGAGGAGCTCATCGACAAGATGAAGGAAGAAAAGGGCGTTAAGCTCGACGTTGAACTTACTGCTGATGACCTTAAGGAACTCGCAAATCAGTTCAAGGCTGAGTACAAGGCTAAGATCGGTCAGGACTTCCCCACCGATCCTAAGGAACAGCTCCTTGGCGCTGTAAAGGCAGTATTCCGTTCTTGGGACAACCCCCGTGCAAACGTATACCGCCGCGACAACGATATCCCCTACAGCTGGGGTACCGCTGTAAACGTACAGGCAATGGCATTCGGTAACATGGGCGAAAACTGCGGTACCGGTGTTGCGTTCACTCGTGACCCCGCAACCGGTGAGAAGAAGCTCATGGGTGAGTTCCTTACCAACGCACAGGGTGAGGACGTTGTTGCAGGTGTTCGTACTCCTATGCCTATCGCTGAGATGGCTAACAAGTTCCCTGCAGCTTTCGAAGAATTCAAGAAGGTTTGCGAGATCCTCGAAAACCACTACCACGACATGCAGGATATGGAGTTCACCATTGAAAATGAGAAGCTCTATATGCTCCAGACCAGAAACGGTAAGAGAACCGCTCCCGCAGCTCTCCAGATCGCTGTTGACCTCGTTGCTGAGGGCCACAAGACCAAGGAAGAAGCAGTTCTCATGATCGACCCCA
>JAZTXD010000149.1:0-10545 GCA_045636265.1 Candidatus Flemingiibacterium sp. | reverse complement strand
TGCAGTTGTTGATCTCATCAACGCAATTCCCACTCCCGTAACGTTCAACGATTATGCAGCTATCGCAGAAGCTCGTGCAGCTTATGAGGCACTTACTCCTGAACAGAAGGCTAAGATCACCGCTGAACAGCTTAAGGTTCTTACCGATGCTGAAGCTGCTATCAAGCAGAGCGGCAACTACTACTGGGCAGATGTAACCGGTTATCCCGGCGGTATCAGAATCCCGCTCGGAGACGCAAAGATCGTTGCCGGCAACAAGTATGAAGTTGTATTTGACTTCTATACTCCCGAAGCAACAGCTCTTAATGTATACCTTAGAAACGGCGATCAGTTTAATAAGACACTGACGCTGGGCTACCCTGTAGCGGCAAATTGGAATACAGTTGTAATGCCTATTTACACTGCAGATGGTGATTGCACTTCTAACCTTGGTCTTGAAATCCATCACAAGGATGGCAATCCTTATGTAATATTTGCAATAGACAACGTTCGTGTTGTTGAAACCGATGCAAATGGCGCAAAGAAGCTTATTGCTGCAATCGACTTTGACAAAACCACCGGCGGTGAGCCCATGGTAATCAATGCAGTTTGGGGTAATGCCACCGTTTGTAACGGCGTATTCATGGCAAACCTCGACACCGATGCTGCTGCTATTGAAGCAGTTGACGAACTTATCGAAGCGATCGGCACTGTAGAGTTTACAGCTGAGTGCCTTGCAAAGATTGAGGCAGCGGAAGAAGCACTTTCAAAACTTACTAAGGTGCAGAAGCTTCTCTTTGAAAACGAGGAAGTTCTTAACGCAGCAAGAGCAGAATATGAAGAACTTGCAGATAAAATAACAGCCATAGAAGCACTGATAGAAGACGTAGCTAGCAGTGATATCGATACAGACACAAGAGACGGAATAAAGGCACTTGTGGACGTAATAGATATGGAAATAGCAGCGCTTCCGGAAGGCGCAAAAATCAGTGCAGAAGCACAGGCGAAGCTTGATGCAGTAAGAGCAGAGCTTGCAGTGACAGAAGCACTTGATAAAGCAGAGTTTGCGGTAGAAGCAGAAGCAACAGTAGATGTAACCGACGGAGCGAAGACCGTAGAGATGAAGATTGTAGCAGTGAATGCAATCTCCATTGACGGAATCGCATTCACGGTAGCAGTACCGGAAGGCTGGGAAATCGCGGCAATCGAAGGCGGAGCAATAGAAATCGAAGCATCGAGTGTATACGGAGCGGTAGTATTATGGGAGTCTGCAGACAGCGAGAATGTAGCAATAGAGGCAGGCGCAGTACTGGCAACTGTAACGTATAGCGTACCCGCAACAGCAGGCACATATGAGATAGGAATCGGCGAAGCAGAGCTGACATGTAACTACGCGGCCTACGCAGTAACCACGGCAGAAGTGGGAACCGAGGTAGAGGTAGTTAAGGAAGAGGTAACCGGCCCTGTAATTACAGGAACAATAAAGAACACATCTCCTTCTCTTGTACTTAAGGGAATGATCGAAGTGAAGAACTATTTTACATTTGATGAATTCTATGTTGATGGAGTTAAGTATGATGTATCTAAGAGTACATCAGCAGGTTCAAAGTACATTGTTGCAAATGCCGGAATGCTAACATGGATAGGTGACAGCATGCCCGAGAACGAAGCTGATGCAATTATAGGTACTGAAGACTATCAGTCGGCAGTTGCATGGGCAGGTAAATATCAGGGCGTATATGAGTTCTCTGCAACATCCGGCGGTATTCAGGCATGGAAATATACAGAGACAATATACATGAGACCTTACATATTGATTGAAGGTGAGTATGTATACGGTGAAATTAAGGAATATAGCGTAAAAGAGTACTGCGATACACAGCTCAATAAGACTTCAGATGAAGGACTTAAGAAGCTTATTGCAGGATTGCTTACATACGGTGCAGAAGCACAGAAGTACTTCTATACCGTAAGCAACAATAAGTACGGAATAGACCTTGACAATCTCGCAAATAAGGATCTTGCAGGATATGTAGAATCCGGATTGTTGGATGCAAGCTATTTGGAACTTGATTGGAGCGACGACTATATTAATGCACCTGTAGACGCAAGTGAAGCGATGTCTGTAAACTTTGTATCTACCGGAACACTTACTCGCACGGGCGCAACGCTGGTTCTTGATGGAGCAATAGCTACCAAGTACTACTATAGTGTAGGAAAGGATAAGACCAATTCGCTTAATAATTTCCAGAACGCAGACAAGAAGATGTACTTCTGGACTTTAGCAGACTATACTGCACTTGAGGCAGCAGGCGAAGCTCTTACTAAGGATAATGCAAGCTATGTAGTAGAGGGCAGCGACTTTGTATGGGGAGGCACTTCATACGGATATGAGAGTTCTGCAAACTCTGAAGGCATTTATGCTCATAAGTACTCAGATACACTGTACAGCGCGATGTGCATCATAGATGATAAAGGCGTAGAACATTGCAGTGGAGTATTTGCATTTAACCCTGAGGCGTATGCAGAAGGCAAGCTCAATGATACGAAGATTGGAACACTTGTAAAGTGGCTTGTAACATACGGAGAAAGAGCAAGAGTATATTTTAACGATTAATTTCGACACAAAAGTGTCTGAAATTGATAAATTGGAGAAAGGAGGACAAGTTAAATGAAGAAGTATTTTGCACCTGAAATGGAGCTTGAGCTTTTCATGATTGAGGATGTTATCACAACAAGTTCTGAGCCCGAGGGCGAAGAAGGCGAACTTCCTAGATAAGTGAGTACACTCTAATCACCCGGGCTCCGGCCCGGGGCATGGGCCCGAACAATATCGGACCTGTGCCCGCGTCCGGAGCTTTTATCTACAACTTCTACTTTTTTCTTGGAGGATAACTATGAAAATTATTATTTTCAGACTATCCTCATTTGTTTTATACCAGATCTCATCGAAGGATGATCGGTTGTGCCGAAGCCGGATGCATAATTATGAAAAAATTGCCCAATTAAAACCGATATGATTTCAGAAAAAGATTAATTCAAGGTTATATGGCGCACACTCGTGATTTCTCTGATTTGATGAATAAAAATGAATCTCAAATTAATGACGTTTTATTTTTAGAGGACATTTCAGGATCGGTTGTCGAAAATGCTATCATTGATTTTAAGCACTTTATGAAGAATTTGCTTTCTGTTGATGCAGGAGATCAGGTGGGATACTGCTGCAAATTTCCCATGATCTTGGTGAATACAACACTTACAAAGGACGTCGCATTGACATTGGTGACAATATCAAGATAAACGCATACGATGAGCAAGGTTTCGTTCAGGCGATATACGATCTCGATGATGTTCTTGATGAAATTCAGACCGAAAACGGAAATCTTCTGTATCTCATAAATCTCGGACATTACATGTACCACTATGTAATAACGGGGATTAACGCAACGAAGTGGCACATGTTGAAGTGTGATACAAATAGCGTCGAGAAAAAGGGCAGAGCTGATTTGGATTTTAGATAAAATGGATAGATTACTGATTGATGAGAGAGAAAACGCCAAGACGGCTATAGAGTATGTGAGGCGCGATTCTATTCTCGGATGGGGCCGTCAATGGAATATCAAGGCGATGAGTGGCATATTGAGTGGAAACTGCGCCAGCCTGACTACGTATCAAAAAAGCTTAATAACTGGAAAGATGCCGCAAGAAGATAACAAAAACGGAGCACTTCATTTGAAGTGCTCCGACTGTTTTATTATTTATTTTTAAGTATACGGTATTCTTTTTGAAGCTTGTCGCGCTTTGTTGATGCGAAGTCTATAGCTGCCGTTATGCCACGCTGTGAGGGGGCGAGAAGCCGTGAAGTTCGTTTGGAGGGAAGGCATTATAGTGCCAGTCATATAGGAAATAATCGTGTAAAAGTGCACCGCGAATTAGTTCGCGCGCACAGAATTTTTTTCCAAAAGCTTATCGTTGCAATTATTATTTTCAGTTTTTCCCATAGACGTCACTTAAAACGGCGCATAGCGCTTCTGTGACGGCGGACTGTACCTTTGTCGGTTGTGGACTTATGCTTTATAACATCGCGTACCTTGCGTGTTTGTGAGGTTGAAAGAGCGTTCTTTTTTCCGTTCTTTCGGATGTATTCAACAAGCTTGTCTGTTCTGATAACGTTGCTGTAGGTGTGAGAGAAAGTGACCTTGCGCGAGGTGAACACAACGACGCTGTAAATGGGCACATTGTAGTGACCTTGTGCGCGGAGAATTTCGCCCACGATCTTTGTGTGAGTTTTGTTTTGGCGCAGGGGATTGTAGAAAGAGATTTTTTTATCGTTATATGTCTGCCACCATTCGCGTTCATCGGGACAGCGGATATATCCGTTGTGACTTTTTACCTCGACAACGCAGATTCCACCGCGGGTTACAACGAGGTGATCTTTCTCCGCATACTTCTTCTGCTCACTCCTTGTGTACGGAAGATATATTCCCGAGAAGACCGCATCGTCGCCGAAAGCTTTCTTTAAAAGAGCATCGATTCGCGCTTCACTTTCTCTGCCGTAGCTTTCGATTTTTCGTCGTTTAGCGGCGGTTTTTATCTTTATCAGCAGAACAAACACGATAGCGGCAACAGCAATAACGCAAAATAGTGTTACCGCGATTATAATAAGTGTCTGTAATTTTTCATTCATGTCGCTTTTTCCAAAAAAACACAACTCTCCGCACCCGAATACGGGTGCAGAGAAGTGTGAATATTTTTAATTTTATTTGAGGGTGTTAAGATAGTTTACAACGTCGCCGACAGTTATAAACTTGGAGAGCTGGTCGTCTTCTATTGTAACACCGAGCTTATCTTCACACATAAGGACGAGGTCGGCAAGCTCAAGGGAGTTAATACCCAGATCGCCGGTAAGCTCTGCCTCAAGTGTTATCGCATCGCTTTCAACATTTAATTCATCTACAAGAATAGCTTTAAACTGCTCGTACATTGTATTTTGCCTCCATGTAATTACTTATAAAGAAATCTTTTTATTTTTTTAGATGAAGTTTTTTCAAACTCCTCTTTTCTTATCTCAACTGCCGACATATGCTTGAAAGAGGGAAGTGTGCGGTTAACGTCATTAACCGTGTCGCGGATTGTCTTTTCAATTTCCTCGTCATCCTTGCCCTCAAGCTTTTCATAGTCCGGGAATATGAGCGCGGTTATGGCAATCTCGCCGGACTCATTTGCACGTCCGATTACAACGGATTCTTTAATAAGCTCCGAATGGGACAGGTGCTCTTCAAGCTCCTCGGGGAAAACGTTCTTTCCGTTGGAGAGGATGATTACATTCTTCTTTCTGCCGGTGATGTATACATATCCGTCCTTGTCGAGATAACCGATGTCACCGGTACGGAACCAGCCGTCCTCGGTGAAAACAGCCTTTGTAGCTTCCTCGTCTTTATAGTATCCGAGCATTACGTTGTCGCCCTTAACGAGAATTTCGCCAGTTTCGTCGTCCTCTGACGCCTTATCAATCTTAACGCTTACTCCGTACACAGGAAGACCGACAGAGCCGAATCTCGGCTTTCTGTCCGGGAGATTGCACGCAACAAGTGGTGCACACTCTGTGATGCCATATCCCTCGTAAATCGTGATTCCGAATGTGTAGAAATCATTCAGTATTGTGGGGCTTACGGGCGCGCCGCCGCAGATTATGGACTTAACCTCGCCGCCGAGCGCATTGGTTATCTGTGAGAAGAGCTTGCCACGGATATCGACACCGACTTTGAGCGCGGCGGATGCCAGCTTCTTACCGGTTTCAACCTTCTTGGTCATGCCTTTTTTACGAATCTCGTCATTGATGCGCTTGTGTATCGTTTCAACGAAGAGCGGCACGAGAACGAGTGCATTCGGCTTATAGTTTGCGAAATTACGCATTACATACTTTAAGCTGTCGTTGATATACTGGGAAATACCGATGTTGAGCGCGGCAAGATGCGAGCATGTCATCTCATATGTGTGATGCTGAGGGAGCACCGACACAAGGCGTGTTCTCTCGTCGTACGGAGTTGTCATGCAAGCCGCGTATATAGCGCTGCAGAGATTCTTCTCGGAAAGCATAACGCCCTTGGAAGTGCCCGTAGTACCCGATGTGAAGAGAATAGCGCACATCTTTTCGAGATTCGGTGTGTAGGTGTAATACGAATCGTCGCCGTTTTCCATGGCCTGCTTACCGAGCGCGAGGAATTCATCCCAGCCGATTACAGACGGCATATGGGGAAGCTCGTGGTCAACGGTATCTTCGCCGCTCATGGGGATGTAATATTTCAGCTTCGGCATTTTGTCGGCATTCGCCGTGATAACGCCGCTGAAGGTTTGGGAATATACGATAGCCGCACATTCTGCGCGGTTAAGGAAATTCACAAGCTGTTCCGGAGAAATCTCTTTATCAAGCGGAACGATAACACCGCCCGCTCCTACGGTTCCTATATATGTCGCCGTGATTTTAGCGGAAGTTTCACCAATTACAGCAACATGCTCGCCCTTGATACCAAGAGCATTGAGTGCTGTGCCTATCTGCTCGCATTCTTCTTTTAAGCGGTTATAGGAGTGGTGGATTTCCTCTCCGTCCTGCTTATAAACGTAAACATCCTTTTCGCCGTAAAGCTCGGCACTCTGGACGATCATGTCGCGAAGACTTGGAACTTCTTTAGGGGGTGTACGGTTTAATTTAGCCATTAACGTAAACCTCTCAATATACGAATTTTACTTTGATTTTGGACTGCATATTATAAAAAACGCAGTCTCAATTTCACAACATATATTATACTATACCTTTGTCAATTTGTCAAGAGTGAAATTTGTTGTTTTTACAACAAGTTCATAAACGCTCACGGCGCCTCGGCGCCGTGATACAGTTTTTTCAATATTAAATTAAACGGGACGGGTAAGATTTTTAAGCTGTGCACGCTCGTTCGCGTCAAGGTACGGGGAAATCGTATCAAACACGCTCTTGTGATATGCGTTGAGCTTGCGCTTATCGGATTCATCAAGCAGAGAAGTGTCAATTCCGTCAAGGTCAATGGGGCAGAATGTGAGATTTTCAAAATGCATGAACTGACCGAATTCGTTCTTAAACTTCTTTTGGCAGATAAGCTCGTTTTCGATGCGGATACCGTGACTGCCCTCAACGTAAACGCCGGGCTCGTCCGTGGTTACCATGCCTTCCTCTATTTTCACGTCACCGCGTCCCCAATGGAAGCGGTTGGGACCTTCGTGGACGGAGAGGAGATATCCTACTCCGTGGCCGGTGCCGTGACGGAAATCTATGCCGTTTTCCCACAAGGGTGTGCGGCAGGCAATGTCAAGCGCGGTTCCCGTTGCACCGTCAAGGAAAGTGAGATTTGCGAGGCGAAGCATACCGCATGCCGTGAGGGTGTAGTGCTTCTTAACCTCATCCGGAATAGTACCGAGCACAAATGTGCGTGTTATGTCAGTCGTACCTTCAAGATACTGTCCGCCGGAGTCGATGAGAAGCATCGGGACGGGCGCGTTTTTATCAACTTTCGAGAAATTATCCACAGATGCACTGTAGTGCGCCATAGCGGCGTTTGGACCGAATGCGCAGATAGCGCCAAACGATTCGTCAACAAACGTTACGCCAACGGCTTTAGCACATTCTTTGCGAAGATTTAAGAGATATTTGTCAACGCTCAGCTCGTCAAATTCTTCACTGCCATACTTCAAGGTGAGCATCATTTTGGTCATGGCAAGACCGTCGGAAACATGGCATTTTCTGAGATTTTCAAGCTCGGTCGCATTTTTCTTTGCCTTTAAAATGAGCGTTGGATTTTCGCCGTTGATGATAGTGGCATCCGAGAGAGCGGAGATGATCTCTGCTGACACAGCGGAGCGGTCAACGAGCACCGACTTGCCGTTAAGAACTGCAAGCGCACTCCAAAAATCGCTGTATGCGCGAACGGTTACGCCGTCGGCTTCAAGGGCAGCTTTGACGCCGGAAATCGCTTCGGTGTTTACGAAAAGCTGTGCGCTGTCCTCGGTAACGATTGTGTAGGAAAGGAACACGGGAGTGTTCTTCACATCGCCGCCGCGCAGATTGTAGAGCCACGCAATATCGCAAAGGCTCGACATAACGAGTGCAGATGCGTTTTTAGCCTTGAGTGCGGCGCGTACATCGGCGATTTTGTCGGTGTATGCTTTGCCGCAGTATTTTTGGTCGAGGCTCCAGATTTTCGATGCCGGAAGTGCCGGACGGTCGTTCCAGATGAGTCCCACGAAATCTGTATCTGTCATGAGAACAGTTCCATCGGGAAGCTTCTCGCGAAGCGCATCGGCAGTGTTTGCGGCAACGCACTTTCCGTCGAAAGCAAGCGTTTTATATGCGTTTTCCTTAAAAAGTGAGATGATATATTCGCTTGGTGTGGGGACGCCCTCGCAGCCGACACGCATGAGGTCTATTGTGGAGCCCTCAAGCTGATGCTCTGCCTGGATATAGTAGCGTCCGTCGGTGAAGAGCTTGGCTTCATCTGCGGTTATAACGAGCGTTCCTGCGGAACCGGTAAAACCCGACACAAATGCGCGGGATTTGAAGAAATCTCCCACGTATTCGGACTGGTGGTAGTCATCGGATGTTATTAAGAGAACGTCCGCTTTGCGCTCGCTCATGAGCTTGCGGAGGGCAGAAAGCTTTTCTTTTGTTGTCATATCTTTATTTCCTTTCGGCAAAGTTAGTTATTAAAGCTTGCAGTATATTCAGGGGCAGGGGAGAAAATGAGCTTCGTGGGCTTTATCTTATCGGGTATAAAATCCTCGCTCGGATATTTTGAGTCGTAAATCGCGAAGCTTGCGTTCATAAGTCCCTCGCCCGACACGTCATTAATGTAATACACACGAAGATAGAGCTTGTCCACGTCGGTAAGGTCAACGCCGGTGAATATTACGCGGCGGAACTCATACAGCGGGCGGGACGCTGCGGCGAATGTGTAGTCGGTGTATACGTTGCCATTATCATCGGCGAGGATGTAGACGAAGAGCTCTCCATCCGGACGTTCGGTGAGCTCGTATTTTTCCATGAGCACATTAACTGTACTGCGGCTGTTGTAACGCACGGTTAGTTGAACCTCGCCGGCGGACTCGGACATGGCAACATTTGAGACGTTATACCAGCCTTCTTCATCGTATCCGGCGGCAGGATCGTGCGAGATTGCATCGAAAGTTTCGTTGTCAAGTGTTGTCTGGATGGCTTCTGTCAGGGTGATGCCCTTGAAGGCTTTCGGGAGATTCATGAGGAATATGCGCCCGAAGATCAGCACGAATGTTCCGATTACTATCACAGCTACTACGGCTTTGATAAAATAGTATATAAATTTTGAAAAGGAAGAGCGATTTTTCAGCGCTTCCCATTCATAGAAGTCCATATCATCCATTTGTATATTTTCCTTTGCAGTGTTAATTGATTATTTCAGGTATATTCAAAATTATACCACACTTTTTTTCAAAAAGCAATAAATAATTCACTAACGATACTTGAAAAAAGTGTGTACATGTGGTATAATATAAAATGGAATATTTTGAAAATATCATCTTTCACATATATCGAAAGGACACTAAAATGAACTACAGAATTTCAAAAAAAATGCAGGACTTGAAGCCTTCCGCAATCCGTGAAATCTTTAAGGCTCTGTCTGATCCGACTATAATATCATTTGCAGCAGGAAATCCTGCGCCGGAATCCTTCCCGGTAGAAGAGCTGGCACGCCTTTCTGCGAAGATATATGAAGAAGAGCCCTCAAAGGCTCTCCAGTACGGTATCACAGAGGGATATCCCGCACTTCGCGAGGACGTTATAACCAGACTTACAACACGCTTTAACATCGCTATGGACGAACAGACAACCATTATCACATCCGGCGGTCAGCAGGGAATTGAGCTACTCTGCAAGGTTATGTGCGACGAGGGGGACACGGTTATCTGCGAAAACCCCAGCTTTATCGGCGCGCTTAACGCATTCCGCTCTCTGGGATGCAATACTGTGGGTGTACCGCTTGCCGATGACGGCGGCATAGATCTTGAGATTCTTGAGGATACTATGAAAAATAATCCCAGAGCCAAGATTCTTTACCTCATTCCCACATTCCAGAATCCGGCAGGAACCTGTATGCCGCTTGAAAAGCGCAAGGCTGTGCTTGAGCTTGCAAAGAAATACAACATACTTATCCTTGAGGACAACCCCTATGGAGAGCTTCGCTTCGCCGGCGAGGAGATACCTACCATAAAGTCGCTTGACAAGGACAATATTGTGGTATATTCCGGCTCATACAGTAAGGTGCTCTCGGCAGGTATGCGTATCGGATTCATCTGCGGTCCCGATGAGGTTGTTACCAAAATGGTGGTTGCAAAGCAGGTTGAGGATGTACACACAAATCAGTTCTTCCAGATGCTCTGCCACCGTTATATAAGCGAATGTGACATTGATGCTCATATCGCCGGCATTCGTGCTCTCTATAAGAGGAAGTGCAATCTCATGCTTTCCGAGCTTGACAGACTCATGCCCCAGTGCGTGAAATA